>JBAVIK010000145.1:0-1810 GCA_049686815.1 Acidimicrobiia bacterium
AACGTCGCTGATACTCGCCGGAGTGGCCGTCGCCGCGTTCGCCACAGCCGTACAGACATTCGTGCTCCAACGGAACGCCGAAACCCTCAGGCAGGTCTACTCGTGGATTCTCGGACAGCTGGTCACAGTTGGCTGGAGCGATGTCCTCGGGTTGCTCCCCTATGCGCTCGCGGCGTCGGCCGTCTTGTTCGTCGGAAGACGTCTACTCGACGTCCTGAGCATCGGAGACGAGGAGGCCGGAGCGTTAGGGGTCAACGTCGTTCGTTTCCGCTGGGTGGTAGTCATCGCGGCGACTCTTGCCACGGCAGCCGCGGTCTCGGTGAGCGGGCTCATTGGCTTTGTGGGAATAATCGTCCCTCACACCATCAGGATTCTGTTCGGAACCAGCTATCGGGTCATCGTTCCGCTTTCACTCCTGTATGGGGCATCGTTCTTGATGGCGGCTGACATCGCGGCCAGGACCCTGGTGGCTCCCGCCGAACTGCCGATCGGTGTGGTCACGGCATTCTTCGGCGCTCCATTCTTCGTGCTCGTGCTTCGATCGATGAGGTCTCCAAGATGATCAGGTGGGACGCCGTGGAGGTGCTGTATGGCTCGACCAAAGTTCTGGGACCGGTTTCCCTACAGGTCGAACACGGACAATGGATAGGTCTCATCGGTCCCAACGGTGCAGGAAAGTCGACGTTGCTGAAGACAGCTTTGGGCGCAGTGGATTTTGAGGGGTCAGTCGTGTTCTCCGATCCTCAGCGTCGCAGAGGACTGGATATCGCCTGGATGCCACAGCGCCCGCTTCTTCCAAACGAGATGACGGTCACCGACTATGTCTTGTTGGGGCGAACCCCACATATCGGCTACCTCGGCTCGGAGAGCGGGGAAGACCTCGAGGCCGTCGACCTCGCTCTGGCGAAATTGGAGATGATCCCCTTCGCCATGCGGCCGTTGGGGACGTTGTCGGGTGGCGAGGCTCAGAAGATCGTCCTGGCCCGGGCACTTGCTCAGGAGGCTCCAGTCCTGTTGCTCGACGAGCCGACGGCGAGTCTCGACATCGGGCATGCTCTCGACGTGTTGGAAGTCGTCGATGAGCTACGCCGAGCCGAGGCTCTCACGGTGGTGACTGCGGTGCACGATCTCACCCTCGCCGGTCGTTTTGCAGACCGGCTAGTCCTTCTGGGCGGCGGTGTCATCAGAGGTGACGGTCCTCCGGATGAAGTGTTGGTCGAAGACCTCCTCAGGACTCACTACGGTCACAATGTCCGCGTGATCGAGGACCGTGACGGCCCGACGGTGGTCCCCATGAGGACGCGCTGAAAAGATCCATACGACACAAGCCCCATGACCGAAGCCAGCACTCCTCCAACCGAACCCCCGAGAAAGGCCACCACTCGGGAGGCTTCCTTGGTTCTGATCAACACCGGAGACGGCAAAGGCAAATCCACCGCGGCGTTCGGCACTGCCATGCGTGCCCTTGCCCGTGGCTGGAAGGTGGCGATCATCCAATTCCTCAAGTCCGGGGACTGGACTGTTGGTGAGGAGAAGGCCGGGCGTCAGCTGGGCGCCGACTGGTGGGCTCTTGGAGATGGCTTCACCTGGGATTCGGAGAACATGGATGAATCAGAGGCAGTGGCGAGGAACGCTTGGTCCCACGCCCGGAACGTGATCGAGAAGGGCGAGCATGGTCTCGTCGTCCTGGACGAGGTCACCTATCCGATCAGTTGGGGTTGGATCGATCTCGAGGAGGTCCTCGACGTGATCAGATCCCGGCCGGCGTCGGTCAACCTGATTCTGACTGGACGTGATGCCGCTCCGGAAC
>JBAVIK010000146.1:0-2493 GCA_049686815.1 Acidimicrobiia bacterium
GTACAACGCACGTACCTGACCCTTCTGTTGCTACAGACGTTGGCGGCCTCGCTGATCTGGGGCGTGAACACCCTCTTCTTGCTTGATGCGGGTTTGACGATCACAGAGGCATTCGTTGCCAACGCAGCGTTCACAGCTGGGATGGTGATCTTCGAGGTACCAACGGGAGTGGTAGCCGATGCGGCCGGCAGACGGCTGTCCTTCATCCTTGGTGCGGTGACCCTCCTCTTCACGACGATGGCCTATCTCGCGCTCTGGTACTACGAGGCTGGCGTCGTCTGGTGGGTAGTGGTGTCGATTCTGATCGGTCTCGGCTTCACGTTCTTTTCCGGTGCGACGGAGGCCTGGCTGATCGACGCCCTCGATGCCACCGGCTTCGAAGGGGCCGTTGAGGACGTCTTCGGCCGTGGTCAGGTGGTGGGTGGGCTGGCGACATTGGTTGGAACCATCGTCGGGGGTTTCCTGGCCCAGCTGAGTTTGGGCGTTCCCTATCTGGTGCGCAGCGCGATGCTGGTCCTGGTGATCGTGGCCGCGTTCCTGAAGATGCATGACATCGGCTTCACCCCTATTCGTGGCCAGTCCATAGGAGAGGAACTATCGACCATCGTGCGTGGATCAATCAAACACGGTTTCGGGAACCCACCGATTCGCATGTTCTTGCTCGGAGCTCCTTTTGCGATGGGTGTCGGGATCTGGGTCTTCTATGCCTTCCAGCCCTATCTGCTCGAGTTGTTTGGTGATCAGTCAGCGTTCTATCTCTCCGGCGCTGCCGCGGCGATCTTCTCACTGGCGCAGATGGCCGGTGGGGGCTCGGTAGGCATCGTGAGACGATTCATTCGTTCCCGCACAGCCGTTATCAGCACCGAAATCGCCCTGGGCAGTCTCGCCATCGTCGGTGTCGGCCTCGCCGAGCTTCTGTCGATACCCATCGGCTTCTGGGTCGCCATCGTGCTCCTCACCATCGTCGCCATGCTTTGGGCATTGTCGGGGCCGATGCAGCAGGCCTATATGAACGAGGTCATCCCATCAGAGCATCGGGCAACTGTGCTGTCGTTCTCGTCCTTGATGGGTGGTGCCGGCGGAGTGGTGATACAGCCTGCATTGGGTCGTGTAGCCGACGTTTACTCGCTTGGTGTCGGCTACATGGTGGCCGGAGGCATTTATGCCCTTCGGCTTCCGTTCGTATTGGCGGTGAAGCGTATGGGTCTTGAGGCAGATCAGGTCGCTGACCCGGGTGAGGATCTGGCATGATGGCGGGTATGTCGGAGCAAACAGTCGAGAGTGAGATAACCCCTGCGGCCCGGATGGGCAAGGCGATCCTGCGTGGGGTCGCCATAGGGATACCGTTGTCGATCGTCGCTCTGACCGTCGCGGTTTGGCTGATCACTCCAAACGACTGGGCTGACTCCTTTGCTACTGCACTGTTGCCCGGGGTCTTGTTGGGTGGCTTCTCCGGTGGTTTTGCCGGCATGGCCGCCAACATGGACTGACTGATTGACTGCGGCGGCCTTTGAAGATCAGCGGATTTCGCTCATATATGACAGGCAAAACCTTAGGTTTCCCTCTTAGTCTTCGCGGAGGGAGAAGACGATGGTCTGGAGGTCGGTGAACTCCTCGGTTCGTTGCCGTCCCCACCCGGTGTCAGTGCCGGCGGCGCCACCAAACGGTTGGAACGTTTCCCAGGTGTCGGTTGAGTCGTTGACGATCACGGTCCCCGACCGAATCCGGTCTGCGTAATAGAACGCCTTGGTCAGGTCGTTGGTGAATACCGCCGCCTGTAGCCCGAGACGGGTTCGGTTGGCCACGGCCACGGCGTCCTCGTCGTCGCGTGCGCTGAGGATCGGGAGCACCGGCCCGAAAGACTCCTCCTGGGATACCAATGAGTCCTCGGGGACCTTGTCGAGGATGGTGAACTCGTAGTAGAGGTCGGTTGGATGCCCGGACGCCCGTTTGCCACCGGTGATCACCTCGGCACCCCGCTGCACCGCGTCTTCCATGTGTCGATCCATCTTCGCCGCGGTCGGCTCATTGTTGAGTGGGCCCATGTTTGTCGACTCGTCGAACGGGTCACCGAGTGTGACGACGCCAGCCGCCTTGGCAGCCGCCTCGACGAACTCTTCGTGCACTTCGTCGAGGACGATGAGCCGTTCGGTGGCGACGCAAACCTGACCTGCGTTGTAATACGCTCCGAAAACAGCCGCTTCGGCGGCCTTCTGAATGTCAGCGTCGGCGGTCACGACAGTCGGGCCGTTGCCCGACATCTCCATTATCGAGCGCTTGAGACCCATCTGAGAGACGATCCGGGCGCCGGTAGCCGATGAACCGGTGAACCCGATGGCATCGATCCCTTTGTGAGTCACCAGAGCCTCGCCGATGTCGCCGGCACCCGGGATGACAGATATCGCGCCCTTGGGGACGCCGGCCTCTTCAAAGACCTTGGCGATCTCGAGCAGTGCCCAACTGGTGAACTCCGGCGGTTTGACGATGATCGAA
>JBAVIK010000147.1:0-6779 GCA_049686815.1 Acidimicrobiia bacterium
ATAGCACTGTCCCATGTTGTCAAGCCGTGGGACAGCGCACATCTCGCATGATGTCTCCGCCTACAAACTCGGCCGATTCCACTGTCTCGAAGTCGCTTTTCAGGGGCGCCGAGGCCTCCGGCGCCCGAATCGGGACCATTGACCCTGGTCATCCGGCAGCCGCAGGTATCCAATCGTCATAGTGAGCAAGGAGGGTTCCATGGCCACCCTTCAGGTGGAGATTCAGCCGGCGATGAGACGAACCGGCCAAAGAGCCGGTTATGGCGTCGCAATCCTGGTCAACCTGGTCATTTTGGTGATAGTCCAGAACGTCCTGGATTGGGGGTGGCCAGCGTTTCTGACCCCGGAATTCGCCGATGTGGTTCCGTGGATCACATTCTCACTCGTGGCATCGGTCCTGGCCAACACCATCTACCTGGTCAACCGGCACCCTGACGTGAAGTCGGTGGGCCAGATCGGGCTCAACCTGATAGGTCTGTTTGTCACCTACGGCGTGTGGCTGGTATTCCCGTTCGATTTTTCGAGCTACGGGTTCGACTGGACCAGGGTCACAAACGCCGTTCTGATCCTGGCGATGGTGGGATCCGGTGCAGGTGTCTTGGCCGAGTCGGTGAAGGCGGCAAAACGACATATTGACACAAAGGGGGACAGCCGATGACAACAACACCTGATTCAGGTCGTGAGGAGAGATCATCTCCGACCGCACCGATCGGATCCGTCGAATCCAACATGGGGAGACGTCAATGAACGAAGAAGAGACGCAGATTCGCATCCTGGTTGCTGCCAGCTCAAAGCATGGCTCGACCGAAGAGATTGGCCACCACATCGCACAGGCCCTTCGGTCTGAGAACATTGCGGTTGTGGAGATGCGGCCCGACGAGGTTGAGCGGCTCGAGATCTTCGACGCCGTTGTACTGGGGAGCGCGGTGTACGCCGGCCACTGGATGAAGGACGCCAAGGTTCTTGCCGCAACCATCGGCGAGCTCGAAACGATGCCGGATGTGTGGCTGTTCTCGAGCGGCCCGCTTGGCGACCCACCAAAGCCTGATGAGGATCCGGTGGACGTGGCGGATGTCATGGAACTCACCAACGCTCGTGGCCACAGGGTGTTCTCGGGGAAGATTGACAAGTCCGACCTCAGCTTTGGCGAAAAGGCGGTCATGGTCGCCGTCAGGGCCCCAGAAGGAGACTTCAGACCTTGGGAGGAAATCACTTCTTGGGCATGCGGCATCGCAAAGACCGTGGAGAGAAAGGTGATGAGCACATGACCGACGAGGATCAGCGCGGCCCCAAAGCTTGGGTCGACGACGCCGAGGAAGCTATCAGCAAGGCGACCGAGGCCCTGAAGGCGGCGTGGGAAGGCACTCGCGAGGCGAGGATGGCAACTCTTGAAGCGGCCAAGGATGCCGCGAGCCAGTTGGGCCACGCCATCGACCAGGGCATCGAGGTAGCCAAGGACGCGTGGGACCCGTCGCGGGCCGGCACCGCTCCTGGTGACGACGATTCCTCAACCGAAGCTAACGACACAGCTGGGACCTGACCGGGGTGGCCGCAGCCTGTTGAGCAGGATCAAAGAGGAGTATTCGGCGCCGATCATTTACCGTGGGCTGGATGCATCTTGCCGATAGCCACGACCTGATCCGGGTAACCGGGGCTCGCGAGAACAACCTGAAGGACATCAGTGTCGAGATTCCGAAACGTCGACTGACGGTGTTCACCGGGGTCTCCGGGTCGGGTAAGAGCTCTCTTGTTTTCAACACCATCGCGGCGGAGTCACAGAGACTCATCAACGAGACCTACAGCACCTTCGTCCAGGGCTTCATGCCGACGATGGCGCGCCCCGACGTCGATGTCCTCGACGGCCTCACGACTGCGATCATCGTCGACCAGGAGCGGATGGGTGCCGATGTTCGTTCCACGGTCGGGACCGCGACCGACGCCAATGCGATGCTCCGCATTCTGTTCAGCAGATTCGGAAAACCGCATATCGGCTCGCCCAACGCCTACTCCTTCAATGTTCCTTCAGTCCGCGCCAGTGGTGCGTTCACCGTCGAACGGGGTGACACCAAGACCGTGAGGAGGACTTTCACGCGAACCGGCGGCATGTGCCCCAACTGCGAAGGCCGGGGCACCGTCTCCGACGTCGACCTGACCCAGCTGTACGACGACTCCAAGTCGCTCGCCGAGGGTGCCATCACCATCCCCGGCTACAAGGCAGGCGGGTGGATGGTGCGATCCTTTACCGATTCTGGCTTCTTCGACCCTGACAAGGCGATCAACAAGTACACCAAGAAGGAATTGCACGATTTCCTCCACAAGGAGCCGACCAAGGTCGAGATGAAAGGGATCAACGCAACCTATGAGGGCTTGGTCCCGCGGGTTCAGAAGTCGTTCTTCTCCAAGGACCGCGATTCCCTACAGCCGCACATTCGTGAGTTCGTCGATCGGGCGGCCACTTTCACGGACTGCCCTGAGTGCGGCGGGACCAGACTCAGCGAGGCCGCCAGGTCCTCCGAGATCAAGGGTGCCAATATCGCCGAAGTCTGCGCGATGCAGATCAGCGACCTAGCCGAGTGGGTCAGCAATCTCGACGAGCCGTCCGCAGCTCCGCTCTTGTCAGCGTTGCGACACACGCTCGAGTCTTTCGTGGAGATCGGTTTGGGTTATCTGTCGCTTGATCGAGCGTCAGGGACGCTCTCGGGTGGAGAGGCGCAGCGAACCAAGATGATTCGCCACCTCGGCTCCTCGCTCACCGATGTCACGTACGTGTTCGACGAACCGACCGTCGGCCTGCACCCGCACGACATCAACCGGATGAACGACCTGCTGGTGCAACTGCGTGACAAGGGAAACACCGTTCTGGTTGTTGAGCACAAGCCAGAAGTAATCGAGATCGCCGACCATGTCATTGATCTTGGCCCCGGTGCGGGAATCGCTGGTGGGGAGGTGGTCTTCGAAGGCACCATCGAGAGTCTGCGGACCAGCGGCACGGTCACCGGCAAGCATCTCGACGATCGCGCCACCCTCAAAGAGGAATTGCGCAGTGCGAGCGCCACGCTGGAAGTCAGAGGCGCCAACTCTCACAACCTCCAGGACGTCGACGTGGATATTCCTCTCGGGGTGCTTTGTGTGGTCACCGGTGTCGCAGGTTCGGGCAAGAGCTCGTTGATCCACGGTTCGGTGTCCGGGCGAGAAGGAGTGGTGGCGTTCGACCAAACCCCCATCCGTGGCTCGCGTCGCAGCAACCCTGCTACTTACACAGGGCTTCTCGACCCGATCCGTAAGGCATTCGCCAAGGCCAACGACGTGAAGCCGGCGCTGTTCAGCGCCAACTCGGAGGGAGCTTGCCCCAACTGCAACGGCGCCGGAGTGGTCTACACCGAGCTGGGGTTCATGGACACAGTCTCGACCACATGCGAAGAATGTGAGGGGAAGCGCTTCGAGGCGTCGGTCCTCGAGTACACCTTCGGTGGTCGCAACATCGCGGAGGTCCTGGCAATGTCAGTGACCGAAGCCGGTGAGTTCTTCGGGGGTGACGATGCCCGGACGCCCGCCGCCCACAAGATCCTGCAACGTCTCGGGGATGTCGGTCTCGGCTACCTGACTATTGGACAGCCACTCACGACCCTCTCCGGGGGAGAGCGCCAGCGGCTGAAACTGGCGATCCAAATGGCAGAAGACTCTGGGACCTATGTGCTCGACGAGCCCACCAGCGGGCTCCACCTCGCTGATGTTGACCACCTGCTCGGGCTTCTGGACCAGCTCGTCGATTCGGGCAAGTCGGTGATAGTCATCGAGCACCACCAGGCGGTGATGGCGCACGCCGATTGGATCATCGACCTTGGTCCTGGGGCGGGGCATGAGGGCGGCCGGATCGTCTTCGAGGGAACACCCGCCGATCTCGTTGCCGAGCGTTCCACCATCACCGGCCAGCATCTCGCTGACTACGTCGCTCTCTAAACTCTGGGTATGAGCCTCGACCTTGACGAACTGCGTCTCTTGCGCTCGGCTCGGGATCAAATGGACGGCGATCAGTCCTGGCGTGGGCGCGATGCTGCCGTACGAGACCCCGCGCGGGCAACATGGTCCGTACCGAGCAGGGATAGGGCGCAAGTGTCCAGGGATTGACCTCTGGGCCAACCACACGAGCTCGTTTTGGTGAGGTCGTCAGCTTGCGATAGTCGATATCCCGCTGCCGATCAGCTTGGCGCCGATGACCACGAATAGCACGGACATGATTGCCGCGTTATGGGTGGCCATCCAATGCTGCAGATCCCCAAGGATCTGGGCCGCACGGGAGCCCATGGCCAGGTAGATGCCCAACGGGATCGCGAGCCCAAGCGTTGCAATCACAACGAATACAGCAAGGACAACGATTGAATCGCCTGTGCTGAGACCGCTGGCTGCGATCGACGCGGCAGCAGCAAGTGTGAGGGTTGTGTTCTTTGGGTTGAGCGCGGCGAAGACGAAACCGACGAGGAGCGATCGGACGGCGGTGAACTGATCGATGGCCGACATCCATTTCGGCATCGGTGCTTCGATGCCGGGCTGCGGCCGCCCACGCCATTGGAGTATGCCGAAGACGACCGCCAGCAGGCCGAGCAGGAGAAGCAACCACCCGACCCACGTCGCCGGGCCCGAGCCGTCGTCGCCCGAAGCTCCCGATGCGTCGGCGACGAGCAGGACGATGATGCCGAGACCGAACAGGCCGATGAGCCATCCGGCGAGAAACGACAACCCATTGGGGCGGGCTTTCTCCGAGCTGAGCATGAGGACCATGGCGATGATCGGAACTGGACTGATCGCCACGGCGACGGCGAGAGGGAGGATTTCGCCAATTGCCGAGCCCATGTCGTTGTCCTTTGCGTTGGTGGGGGAGTGAACGTAGCAGTCGGGCCGATTCGGGCTCCCACCGGTGGTCAAACGCCTACCACCTCATTCCACTAGTTCATTTGACATCACGACATCGGTTGTCGTACCTTACAGCGTACAACTTATCTTGTAAGGTATCTGGACATAGGAGAAGACATGAAATCGTTGACAAGAACGGCCCGGACAACGGGAATGCTCTACTTGGGTTTGGCCATCGCCGGCCTGCTTGGCTTTCTGTTGATTCGACCCGAGATCTACACGGCGGGAGATCCTTCGGCCACGATGGCCAATCTCATCGAGAACGAGGGCCTCGCTCGCATTGGCATTGCCTTGGAGTTCGTCGTGGTCATCACTCAGGCGTTGGTGGCTGTGTGGTTCTACAAGCTGTTCCGCTCGGTCAGCAGCACCGCAGCGGGCTCACTTGCCGCCTTCGGCCTCATCAACGCCACCGCGATCCTTGGCAGTGCGGCCTTCCTGATCACAGCGTTGACGGTCGCCCTTGATCCCGGGCTCGCTCCTGGGGGCGACGCTGCAGCAACTGCACAGTTGATGTATGAGCTCAGCGCAGCCTTCTGGGGTGTCGGTGCCATCTTCTTCGGGCTCTGGTTGGTGCCGATGGGGTACCTGGTCTTGGTCTCGCGCTGGATGCCGAGACCGCTGGGGTGGGTTCTCGTCGCTGGAGGTGTGGGCTACGTGCTGAGCACTTTCGTGGTTTACGTCACCCCCGACGCTCCGGGAGCGCTGGAGGCTCTATTGACCGGCATCGCGACCGTAGGTGAGGTCTGGATGATCGGATATCTAGTGATCAAGGGGACCCGCGCTGGGGTCGGTGTCCCGGATTCGCCCAGCGTGGGCGTAGTGGAGGTTGGTGGGTCCGCGGGGCCCGGCCCACGTGGACGGGGGGATTCTTCGCAGGTCTAGAGTCCGCGGGTTCTGGCAAGCGAGGAAGCTGCATGGTGATCCAAGAAGATGTTCGATCTGGTAAGGCGGTGCGGAAAGCTGTTCCAAGACGGAGCCATGCGGCATGGGTTCCGCCATCGGATCGACAATCGCCTGTCGAGATCATCACCAGTCAGAATGGCGACCGCTTGCAATGGCTCATCCCAATCAGGCACTGGAGAATGGCTCGGTCCCCGTTCACGTTCTATCGCGGTGCGGCGAAGTTGATGGCGGCGGACCTATCAGGTACCCCAGTAACCGGGATAAATGCTCAAATCTGTGGGGACGCTCATCTTTCCAACTTCGGGCTCTACGGTTCGCCGGAGCGAAAGCTCGTCTTCGATTTGAACGACTTCGATGAGACTCTGCCGGGTCCGTGGGAGTGGGACGTGAAACGTCTCGCGGTGAGTTTCGCCATCGCCGCTGCCCACAACGAATTGGACGAGTCGCAGCAATCGAGTCTCGCTGTTGCGACAACCGCCGCCTACCGGGTCACCATGGCCAAGCTTGCTGATATGCGATATCTCGAAGCGTGGTACTCCCGCATCGAGAGCCAGGATTTGATCAATGCATTCAAGGACGAGGCCACCAAGAAGGAACGCTCATCCGCCGAGAAGACCTTCCGGAAGGCCAGGTCGAAGGACAGTCTTCACGTTTTGGGGAAGCTGGCCGAGGAGTCCGACGATGGCTACCGCATCGTGTCACAACCGCCGCTGATAGTCCCCTTGCGAGACTTGGCGGATACTGCAGATCAGGTTGAGTTGAACCATGCAATCGACGCTGCGTTCGAGGCGTATCTGGATTCTGTTCCCGATCACATGCAGGTCCTTTTGCAACGCTTCAGATTCTCCGATGTGGCCGTCAAGGTCGTGGGAGTGGGTAGCGTCGGAACCCGCTGCTTCATCGCCCTTCTCGAAGGGAAGGACGCTGACGATCCTCTCTTCATTCAGGTCAAGGAAGCGACACGG
>JBAVIK010000148.1:0-6909 GCA_049686815.1 Acidimicrobiia bacterium
GTAAGAGCCCTATGGGCACTAGTGGCGGTCTTCGCTCTGGTGGCTGCAGCCTGCAGCCCCGCAGACGACTCCGCCGACACAACGGCCGCCCCGGCCACCACCGAGGCACCGGCGACCACCGAGGCACCGCCTGCGCCGACGACGACGGAGATGATGGACGAGATCGGTAGTGAAGCCCATCCAATCCAGGTGCTCTTTGTGCCGTCGGTCTCGCAGGAAGAGATCCTCGCCGGAGGAGAGCTTCTCGAAGCGCAGCTGGAAGCAGAGACCGGGCTCAACTTCACAGTTGACGTGCCTACCTCATATGCAGCGGTTTTGGAAGAAATGTGCGCTTCGCCCACCGACACCATGGGGTTCATCCCAGCCCAGGCTTACGTGCTTGGCAACGACAAGTGCGGCATCGAAGTTGCCTTGAAATCCCTGCGATTTGGCTACACGGAGTACTGGACCCAGTTCATCGTCGGTCGTGATTCCGATATCGAGACCCTGGATGATCTGAACGGCAAGGTTTGGGCGTATCCGGACACCAGCTCCACCTCTGGCTACCTGGTGCCTAGCGGGATGTTCGAAGCAATGGGCATTGTCCCCGGAGAAGTCTCCGAGGTTGGGAGCCACGATGCTGCCGTCCAGGCGGTCTACGACGGTTCTGCTGACTTCGGCACGACCTTCTTCTCGCCGGCGATCAACGCCCTTGGCGACACGATCTGGGATGGCGATCCGGCCAATGCGGACGTCCCCGATGATCTGGTTGCCTCCTGTGCCCTCGATCCGGACGGTCAGATCCTTTGTGGTGATGACTTCTTCCCGAGAGATGCGCGTCGCAACATCCGTGAAGCTGCTCCGGACGTGGTCCAGAGTGTGCGAATCGTGACACTGTCTGATCCGATCCCCAACGACACCTTGTCGTACTCACCTGAGTTCCCTGCGGACCTCAAGGAGACCATCAACGCTGCGCTGGTCCTCTTCGCAGCTGATGACCCGGACGGGTTCGGGACGGCGTTCGACGCGTACTCATGGTCCGGTGTCGAAGCGACCAACGATGCTGAGTTCGACTCGATTCGGGCTCTGCTGGCTGCGCTGGGCTTCACCGAAGACGACCTCTAAGCCGAGAAACTGACTTGTGGTGGGGCGGTGATCCCGCTCCACCACAATCCCAACCATGCTGAAGGTCGAGCACCTCACCAAGGTCTATGACAACGGGACCGTTGCACTCGAAGACGTCAGCTTCGAGGTCCCGGACGGTCAATTCCTCGCTGTCATCGGTCTATCAGGTTCCGGCAAGTCGACCCTTCTCAGATGCATCAATCGACTCATCGACCCCACAGAGGGACGGATCCTCTGGAACGATGAAGACATAACCAATGCCGGTCAGGAAGAACTGAGGCGGATCAGACGTCGCATCGGCATGGTCTTCCAGCATTTCAACCTGGTCGCCCGTTCTCGGGTGGAGACCAACGTTCTCGCCGGAAAACTCGGCTACACCAACCCGGCCCTGAGTCTTCTCAATCACTTCTCAACTGAAGACCGCGCCCAGGCATCACGCGCCCTCGATCGTGTCGGTCTCGCTGAGAAAACCAGGTCATTGGCCTCTGAGCTGTCGGGAGGTCAGCAACAGCGGGTGGGAATCGCCCGGGCGCTGGTTCAGGACCCAGAAATCCTCCTCGCCGACGAGCCTGTGGCGAGTCTCGACCCAGTGCTGGCGCACTCGATCATGCAACACCTCGAGTCGATCAACGACGACGGTGTAACGGTGCTCTGCTCCCTCCATTTCTTGGATCTCGTGCATCGATACTCGGATCGAGCCATCGCACTGTTCGACGGACGACTCGTTTTCGACGGAGCTCCCGTCGAGATAGATGATGCCAAGTTCAAGGACATCTACGGACATGAGGCCGAGCGGGTTGGCTGAACCTAAGCGAAAGCGTCGTCGCTTGTGGTTGATCGTAGGATTCGCGCTTGCGCTGGTCATCTATGCGCTGGCGGTTGAGCGAACCGGGGTGAGCCTCGACAAGATCACGTCGGAGACTCGCCAAACCCAACTCGTTCGGATCATCAGATCTCTGGCCCGCCCGGAGTTGGTCACCTACGACTTCGATGACGACAACACCGATGTCGAGTACTTCATCCCCTGCGCCAGTGACAGCGGTCCGGCAACCGAGGGAAGAGTCACGGTGACTCCCGGGTGTGGCGAGCCCGGAACACTGGCCACCGTGTCAGGCACCGGATTTGAGCCGTTCATCAAGGGCCGGATCCAGTTCATCCCCGATTCTGAGTTCGACGTGAGTCTCCCGCTCGACCTCTTCGAGGCCGACGGAGATGGACAATTCAGTGTCGAGGTCGAACTGCCAGACCGTCCGTCTGAGAACCCTCAGGTAATACGGGTCCAGGTCCCCAACCGACTTGGGACGTGGCGAAATCGGCAGGAGGTTTGGACTGACACCAACGAGAACGGTGTCCGGGACGATGGGATCGTCCGCGACGGCGGACTCACGGTGACGGTTGATGGCGAAACCACGGACGTGCCTGCAGCGGCACTCCTCGATCCGACCAATCAGGTGACGACCTTCGTGACCACCGGCGATGACTTGGTCGCCGTGGACGGGCCGGCCAACGGAATCCCCGCGGACCCAATCGGAGAAGTGAGCGGTGAGATCACCATTGTGAGCGTTGCTACCGAGGGCCCCAACACCCTGGTGACCGTTGATGGCCCGGTAGGCACCGATCTTTCGAGGTGGCGTGTCGCCCTCTATGACGGCATCACCGGCGAGGTGCTCACCACGGCGTTCCTCGGCGATCAGATCGAGCGTTCCCCACGAATTTCCGAACAGGCGACGCTCACCCTCGAAAAGATCATCGACACGGTGTTCCTAGCGCTGGTCGCCACCACCGCCGGGCTCAGCGTCGCCCTGCCCCTCAGCTTCATTTCCGCTCGGAACCTGATGAAAGATGTATCGACCACGGTCATTGGTCTCGGACTCGGTCTGTTGGCGTTGCCAATAGGGCTCTACCTCGGTTTGGCATACATGAACCTTCAACGATGGGTGTTGGGGGATCTGATCGACAGGAACCTCTTCCGACTTCTTCTGGTGGCAATCGGCGGCTTCGTGAGTTTGTATCTCGCCCGCCAGATCTTCTTTGGTGAGGAACTGCAGTCAACCGTGAGAAGGACCCTCAGGTCCGTGATCACCATGATCTCAGCTGCCCTCGCCCTGGAGGGCCTGTTCCTCCTCCTGACTGCGATCGGAGATGCGCTTCGACCCGTGTTCGGACCTGTTGGATTCATACCCGGTCTGTTTTCGGTTATTGGCGAAGTGGGCCGGGTCCTATTGCCCTTCATCATTGCCCTGATTGCCGCGTCCATCCTTCTCGGCGTGGCGAGACGGACCACTCAATGGCTGATATCACACGAGTCGGGCATGATGCGGGCGGTCACCGGATACGCAGTGATGGCGACTGCCGGGGCCGTGATCGCCGCGTTGATCGGATACGGAATCGCCTGGCTCTTCCAGATATCGAACCTCACCGCCACTTTTGTCATCCCGGTGATCGTGGGCGCCGCCCTGGGTCTGCTCATCGCCTATCGAGGAAGACAGCGGGGCGAAATCAAGATCGGGCTGACCATCTACTACATCGCCCGGACCATCTTCAACACCCTTCGCTCCATCGAACCTCTGGTCATGGTCATCGTTTTTGTGGTCTGGGTGGGGTTTGGTGAGTTCGCCGGTGCACTGGCCCTTGCTCTCCACACCGCGGCCGCTCTCGCCAAGCTCTACTCCGAGCAGGTGGAATCCATCTCCGAAGGCCCGCTCGAGGCGGTGCGGGCCACCGGTGCCAACCGTCTCCAGTCAATTGTCTATGCGGTAGTCCCCCAGATCGTGCCGCCGTATATCTCATTCACCATGTACCGGTGGGATATCAACGTTCGCTTGTCGACGATTCTCGGCTTCGCCGGTGGCGGGGGCATCGGCTTCCTGCTTCAGCAGAACGTGCAACTGGGAAACTATCGGGCAGCGGCAGTGCAGATGTTGGCCATCGTGATCGTCGTAGCCTCCATGGACTATGCCTCGTCGAAGCTGAGACAACGCTTTACTTAGGGCACCTGTCGAGCAAAGGACGGAATGCTCAGACGAACACGCGAAGAGCGGGAGCGACTCGAACACGAGTTGCTGGCTCCCGAAGCAACGAAATCCGATCAATCGGAAGGCCGGGCCCAGCCCGAAGAGCCTGACGAGTTTCGCACGGCCTTCGAGCGAGACCGTGACCGGGTTCTATACACCAAGGCGTTCCGCCGTTTGAAACACAAGACCCAGGTCTTCCTCAACCCCGACGGCGACCACTTCGTAACCAGGATGACCCATACGATCCATGTGACCCAGGTGGGTCGGGCAATGGCTCGCGCCCTGGGTTTGAACGAGGAGCTGACCGAGGCGATCTGTTTGGCCCACGACGTCGGACATTCGCCGTTCGGTCACACCGGCGAAGACGCCCTGACACCATTCGTCCAAGGAGAGTGGCTTCATTCCGCCCACGGGGTGCGGACTCTGTCATTGCTGGAACCACAGAACCTGAGTCACGAGGTGCTCGACGGGGTCCGTGCCCACTCGTGGAAGGTGAGTCCTCCGCCCGAGACCCCGGAGGGCTGGCTGTGTCGCTACGCAGACCGGATTGCCTATCTGACTCACGACGTCTCCGACGCCCTGCGGGCCGGCGTCATCGACTATCACGATCTCCCGGTGAAGTCGCTGACCACGTTTGGGGCGACATCGAGGGAGTGGATCGGAGCCATGGTCAACTCGGTGATCGAGACGTCATACCGAAACGGGCAGGTGGAGATGGATCCAGACCATCTCGAGGTGATGGGTGAACTGCGGGAGTTCATGTTCGAGCATGTCTATCTACGACCCGATTCGGAGGCCCAGAAGCAGAAGGCGATCATGGTGATCCAGGATCTCGTCGGTTTCTATCAGGAGCACTCCATCGAGGTCCCCGACACCTACACGGTCCCAGATGCGGACCCGCTGACCAGGGCGATCGACTATGTGGCGGGCATGACCGACCGGTTCGCTCTCCACACCCACGACCGCTTGTTCCGACCGGCCCTGTTCGACTAGGCGAAAACTCCACGTCGGCTCCGATGTCGACCCCGCTTGCGTTGTCTGACCGGTTCCTTGGCTTCTGCTTCCTCATCCTCTGGTTCGGGCCAGAGAAGGAGACCGGCAGCCAACCCGCCGAGAAGGGCGATGAACCACCACGAGCGCATCAAGTTGAGGAAATAGCCGCCCAGTGGAATCTTGAGTCTGGCGGTGCCGAGCACGTCGAGATCGCTCGGGCTCCATTTGTCGGGAAGAGTCGCATTGTCACCCTGTGTCACCCACCCGTATCCGTCACCACCGACGATACGGTGGATCACAGGGTTTCCTTCACCATGCACACCTTCCGGTATCCGGTAGAGAACAACATCGCCGACTTCGACCGTCTCTCTCCAGGTGATGATGGCGTCACCTAGTTCGTAGGTCGGCTCCATGGAGGTTCCGGCGACGATGACCATCCCGAATCGTCCCCCGAATGTTGCCGGCCAAAGCATCAAAGCCAGGCAGATCACCAGCATCCACTGGAGGAACGCCGAGGGGTTGATGTGCTTGGTGAGACGGCCAGCCGCACTGGCGGTGTCAACATGACGGGCTCGATCCCGTTCAACCGCGGTCATGGCAACGTCTCGATGGCGAAGCTCTCGAACCGGCTGAAGTTGTCATTGTTCGCCACCAGACCAAACCGGGTTCGGCTGAGGAAGTACGTCCTGTCCGCCGCATTGAGATTGTTCAAGTCGTAGGTCATCAGACTGCCGTTGACCAGGACCGTGAGAATCATCGAGCTGATCTCCACCGACATCGGTCCACTCGACAGATCGGAGATGGGATCGATCTGATTGAGAATGGTGTTGCCGCTAGTCGGGGAGTTCATACCCAAGATCACACGGTCCTGGTCACGTTCGTAAATCACATAGAGGAGATGGCCGATACCGTCGGCAAATAGGGCTAGTCCTGGTCCGGAGCGGTTGGACTGTGTGGAGATGCGCTCCAGGTCTGTCGAGATTCGAATTCCGGTGGACTGGGAGATGTCGACGGTGGCGTGGGCGAAGGACTGACGCTGCTGGGACCTGACGACGCCACTCCCAAGACACTGCCAATTGCCCACATGACTGGTCCAGACATTGCCGAGCGAGTCGGTTTGCCCGTCTAGAGATCCGTTGCAGTCGAAGTCGTCCTGGGCGATTTCGGTTGGCACCGACACCGACGCCGGGCTCGACTGGGCGAAGATGTCCTGAGTCGAGATGCCACCGAGACTGGCGGCTGATGCCGAGAAGGCCGTGACGGCCAGAGCCGCGGAGGCCAGCAACACGCCTATGAGGCGTGTACGCGAAAAGCGAAACTTGCCCTGAGATCCCATCTCGGTTGAAAGAGGATGAGTAGGCGGCATTGCCGCCTACTCATTCCAGATAGTTGACTAGCCGCTGATGACGACCGCAACACCCTCGAGGGCAGCTGCAGTTACACCAGTAACAGCCGAGTTGAATGTGTTGTCGTCAGCAGTGCCTGCCGCCACCGAGCCGCTGACCGTGTCTAGGACCACTCCAAGCGGACCGGTCAAGGTGACTTCGATCGCGTCACCCACACAATTGTCATCAATGCCGTCGATGGTCACGCTGTCGACGACGTACTCGCCGCCAATGGCGTCATAGCTCGTCGCGTAGCTGGCGTCGACACCGTCGGTATCACATGAAGCGACTACATCTACATCTGCTCCGACATCGGCGGTTCTGATTCCGCCCAGGCTGGCGGCCGAGGCCGCGATCAGGCTGAATACGAGTACGGCCAAGATGACCGCGGTTAGTTTCTTACGCACTTAAAG
>JBAVIK010000149.1:0-9708 GCA_049686815.1 Acidimicrobiia bacterium
TCATCGGGCTCTTCATGGACATCGCCCTCCATGCGGGTTCGGCCAGCATGGGCAGGAAGCGCTACAGCACCGCCTGAGACCCTTTCAGAGCAGTCCGGACAGATCGATATCGCACGAGGGATGGCGCAGTTTCGCCAGACCTCGTGCCTCGATCTGACGCACCCTCTCCCGGGTCGAGTTGATCACTTTGCCCACGTCAGAGAGAGTCCAAGGCTCATCACCGTCTAGACCAAAACGGAGCCATAGGACCTGTTGCTCTTCGTGGTCGAGATGGCCCAATGCGTCGATCAGACGGGCCCGACGCCAGGCTGAGGCCGCCTTGTCCTCCGGATCGGCGGCAGTCTCATCTTCGACAAAATCCTGAAGCGAAGCGTCGCCGTCATCGCCAACCGGGCGATCGAGGGAGACGGTTTCAGCCGGTGCCTCCAGAGCTGCGAGAACTCGATCAGTGTCAAGTCCGGAAAGCTCAGAGATCTCTTCGAGAGTCGGAGTGCGATGTAGTTGGTCGTGAAGACTCTGTCTGGTGTCGTGAACCGTCCGGACTACATCAACCATGTGCACTGGCAACCGGATCGTGCGGCCGTTGTTGCCAAGCCCTCTGGTGATCGCTTGACGAATCCACCAGGTGGCGTAGGTGGAGAACTTGAAACCCTTGCGCCAATCGAATTTCTCCACGGCGCGGATCAGACCGAGATTGCCCTCTTGGATGAGGTCGAGGAGATCGAGCCCACGTCCGGTATACCGTTTGGCTATCGATATCACCAGTCGCAGATTGGACCGGATGAAAGCCATCTTTGCCTCATCGCCGTCAGCGATGGCTCGCATCAACTTGGCTCGCTCCGAGCGCGAATACTCGCCCGACTCGATGACGCTCCTGGCCTTCTTGCCCCGCTCCATGGCGCGGGCGAGATGAACCTCGTCCTCAGCAGTCAGAAGCTCGTGACCGGAAACCTCGTCGAGATACAACCCGACAGTGTCTGAGGGGCTGGCGCCTCTTTCTGGTCTTGCATCACTGGCCCTTATGGCCTTCCCCAAAACGGCCTCCTAACCAACCCCTGTGGAAAACTAATGGACCTGGGTGAATCTGGCAACCGGAACTACTTCAGCGACCCTCCACTAGCCAATTCCCCTCAGTATCCTTGAGGTTTCGTGACACGCCGATCTCAGTTTCGACTGGTGGTGGCGCTGACAATCGTTTGGGCGGCATGGGCCGGCTGGTCGTTGCTTGGGCGATCCACTCCGTATGAGCTCCGAGTTCTCGATGATTTGGGAACACCGGTGGCCTCTGCCGTCGTCGACGTCGAGGGCTCCCAGGTCGGCACCTCGAGTGAGGACGGACGGGTCCCGATGGAGTGGAGCCGCTCCTCCTCCGTCCTCGAGATCAGCGCTCCCGGCCATGTGCCTTTGATGCTCACGGTCGCCGAGGCGCCCAACGGCCTGCTCGACATCGTTCTCAAGGCACGAGTTCTGCGTGGCCGAGTGGTGGACCCCGATGGGCTGGGCGTCATCGACGCCCGAGTCGAGACCGCTGCCGAATCGGCCATCACAGATCCCGAAGGGCATTTCACGATTCGTGGAGCGGAGCCCGGGGAAGTCGCCGTCGAACGTCCTGCTTGGCTAGCAACAACCTTCAATTGGGATGGCGGCACCGGCGAGGCTCTCGTTGAGCTGGAGCCCTTTGACGCCCGAGCAGTCCATATCGGCGGGCCGATGGTCGCCGATGAGCTCGATCACTTCATGGACATGGCCATGACCACAGAGCTCAACGCCTTGATGATCGATCTCAAGGACGAGAAAGGGTTCGTCTATTTCGAGACAGAGAACGAGGTCGCCAGGGAAGTTGATGCTGACCTCGGCTCATACGACCTATCTCAGGTGGTGGCCACTGCGCACGAACAGGGGCTCTACGTGATCGGACGTCTGGTGTTGTTCAACGATCCAATTGCAGCGAAGAGGAAGCCAGGCATGGCTGTTTGGGACTCGTCGACCAACCAACCGTTCAATGCCAACGGCCAGTACTTTCTCGATCCGACCGATCCGGACGCAAGACAATATGGACTCCAGTTAGCCGTTGAGGCATGTTCAAAAGGCATCGACGAGATCCAATTCGACTACGTCAGGTTTCCCGACTCACGAACCGACACGTCGGTTTTTGACGAGGGAGTCAGTGATGAGGTCCGAGTCCCCACGATCAATGGATTTCTCACCGAGGCGGTCCAGCTCCTCCATCCTTTTGGTTGTGCGGTTGCAGCCGACATCTTTGGCTTCCTGACCACCGCCTCTGATGATGGGTACATCGGTCAGCAGTGGGAGGAGATGGCCATGATCGTCGATGTCGTCTCCCCGATGGTCTATCCCTCTCACTACTCGACTGGCTGGTATGACTTTGAGAACCCAAATGAGCATCCCGGTCCGATGGTGCGGAATGCGTTGTCTGATGGCATTCGGCGACTACCTCGCAACACCGTGGTTCGACCCTGGCTTCAAGACTTCGCCTATGACGCCTCCCAGGTGCGGGCCCAGATCGATGAGGCCGAGCAATTCGGGCTCGGATGGATGTTGTGGAATGCGACTTCCAGCGTGACGACCAACGCCCTCAACCCCGAATAGCGGGGATCGCGGCAAAGCAGGGGTAGACGTGATTAGCACTATCCAGATAGGTGAAATACGATCTGGCCAACCCCTTTCGGAGTCCTCTTGACCGCGTTTGATCAACAAGTCGTACCGCTTCTCGCAAAAGGTCTTCCCCGATGGCGTCATGACCAAATGCGGGCCGCATATGAGGTGTTTGCCGGGCTCGACGAACCAACCGGGGCTGAAGAGGATTGGCGCTACGTCAATCTTGAGCTGCCCTTTTCCGAGCTTTCGCCAGCGGTTGAACCAGGTGAGCCACTTCAACCAGGGCCGTTTGTTGGAGCAGTTGAGGAATCCATCGGTCACGTTCTGGTCGTGGACGGCCATGTGGTCGAAATCGATTCCACTCATCTCATCGTCAAGCGGTTGGCAGAGATCGAAGAGAGATCTCTTTCTAAGGTTCCGCCTGACCACAACAAGTTCGCCGCGGCTCATGCAGCGTTCGCCAGCGACGGTGTCTTTGTGGATGTCCCTTCGGGTCATGTATCCGAGGCTCCTCTCGTCGTCGAGATCCAGGGGGTCACTCCAGGTACTGCATCGTTTCCACAACTGTCGATCACCGTCGGAGAGAACGCCGAGGCTCAGATCCTGGTGGTGTATCGGTCAGCCGAGGAATCTCGCTTGCTCATGGTCCCCAACATCGACCTGAATTTGAAGGATGGGGGTCGATTGCGATTCGTCTCCGTGCAGAGCCTCGATCACGTTGCATCAAGCATCGTCCATCAGCGAATGACTCTTGGACGTGACGCCACGGGCCGGCTCGGTGAAGTGGGTCTTGGCGGTGACTTCGCCAGACTCGACCTCGGGGTGAATCTCGAAGGGCACGGGTCGTCGTCCGAGATGGTTGGCCTCTATTTCGGCGAGGGATCCCAGACTCTCGACTACCGGATGCTGATCAATCACAGCGGGAAGAACACCTCTTCGGATGTGTTCCTCAAAGGGGCGGTTGAAGACGACTCACAGAGTGTCTTCACCGGTTTGCTGCGGATCGAGAAGGACGCCACACGCACCTCTACATTCGAAACCAACCGAAATCTGGTTCTTTCCGAGAACGCCAAGGCGAACTCGGTCCCCAATCTCGAGATTCTTTGTGACGACGTCATCTGTGGTCATGCGTCTTCTGTCGGACCACTCGAAGAGGACAGCCTCTACTACTTGCAGAGTCGCGGCCTTTCGAAGCAGCGTGCGGAGCGTCTCCTGATCAAGGGATTCTTCCAGGAGGTCATCGATCGTCTGCCCGTCGGCGGCATTGCGGCTCCGGTGTCGGAAGAGGTTTTCAGCAGGTTTGTCCATGCCCAAGAGGAAGGCCGCGTGGCGTGAAAGTCGAAATCGCCAAGTTCGATTCTCTGCCAAAGGAAAGCGGAGTGAGAGTCAAGGTCGGTGAGCACGTCATAGCCATGTTCCGCGTGGGTGACGATATCTATGCGATTGGCGATCGGTGCTCGCACGCCGAGGCCTCATTGGCGGAGGGCGAAGTTTGGGACGGTGCTGTGGAGTGCCCACGTCATGGCTCCGAGTTCGATCTCGCCACGGGCGCACCGTCTTCGCTTCCCGCCACAACACCAGTTCCCGTATATGAGGTATCAGTGGAAGACGGGTCCGTTTTCCTCACACTGGAGGACAAATGACTACCGCACTTGCAGTTTCCGATCTCCATGCCGGTGTGGACGGCAAACAGATTCTCGATGGTCTTTCAATCGAGGTCCCGTTTGGCGAGGTTCACGCCATCATGGGCCCCAACGGCTCGGGCAAATCCACCTTCTGTCACGTCTTGACAGGTAAGTCTGGCTACAACGTGAGCGGTCGTGCCACGCTTGGTGGGACGGATCTGTTGACGTTGGATGTCGACGAGCGCTCCCGACTTGGCTTGCTCCAGAGCTTTCAATACCCAACCGAGATCAGGGGAGTGAGACTACGCGAGTTCCTACTGGAGGCGGCTGAGGAGCGAGGTCTGGACGAGGAGGTTGCCTCGGAGAGGATCGAAGTCGAGGGAAGACGATTCGACATGGAACGGTTCCTCGACCGCTCCTTGAACGACGACCTATCCGGTGGTGAGAAGAAGCGCTCCGAGATCTTCCAGATGGCGGTGCTGCGCCCCAAGGTTGCCCTACTCGACGAAATCGACTCGGGTCTCGACATCGATGCCGTCAAACAGGTCTCCGAAGCTGTTGAGGAGATGCGTTCACCCGATCTCGCCGTCGTGATGATCACCCACTACAGCCGGATACTGCGTTATCTCAGTCCCGATCGGATTCACGTCATGATCGACGGAAGGATCGTCGATAGCGGGGGCGCCGAGCTTGCCGAGGAACTCGATAGTGGCGGTTACGACGCCGTCCGTGAGCGTCTTGGCATCGTGAAGAAGAAGGATGCCGGCCCGATGCTGAAACCGGCCGACTTCTTCACCAACACTCCGTTCGACGCCTAGTGACGGCTCACCGATAGTGGCCAATCGGGACACTGCCGAGAAGTGGCTTGGAGAGCTGACTCACATTCCCACCGCCTCCGGTCGTGAGGATCGAGTGATCGGTTGGGTGGAGAAGTGGGTGAGCCGTCGCTCCGACCTGAAACTCGAGCGGGACTCCGGAGGCAACGTCCTCATCACCCAGAAAGGGAGAAAGCGTCGCCCCGCGGTGTTGGCAGTGGCTCATATGGACCACCCTGCTTTCGTTATCGAGAAGGTGACAGACGGTGTGGCAACCTTCGAATTCAGAGGTGGGGTTGACCCGGACTATTTCCACCAGGCTCCGGTCGAGGTCGTTTCCCGGGTTGCCGCCGGCCGTGGAGTGGTCACCAGCTATGACCCGGCGACGTCGAGTGGCGAGATGAGGGCATTTGGGGATGTGAGACCTGGGGACATCGTCATGTGGAAGATGAAACGAGTCCGGCCAAGGAAGGATCGATTCGTTGCCCCGGCGTGTGATGATCTCGCCGGAGTGGCCGCTGCACTGGCGGCACTCGACCGGGCTCGCCGAAAAGCCGCCCTTCGCCATTTCGGAGTGTTGCTGACACGGGCGGAGGAAGTTGGACTGATCGGGGCGATTCATGCGGCAAAACACAACACGATCCCGATCGATTCACGTCTCATCTCCATCGAAACCTCCAGAGAACTGTCGAACGTCCCCATCGGTGGGGGTCCGGTGATCCGAACCGGTGACCGGGCAACGGTATTCGATCGGGAATTGACCAATCGGATCAGCCACGCGGCTGGCAAGGCCGGAATCACGCATCAGCGGAAGCTGATGGACGGCGGGGGTTGCGAGGCCACCGCGTTCGGGGCTTATGGCTATCGCGCCACCGGGATTTGCCTGGCCTTGGGAAATTGGCACAACAGGGGCAACCTCGCCGCCGTCGAACAAGGACATGGTGAAGCTGTGGCCATGCTCGAAGAGATTTCTCTCGCCGACTTTCATGGACTCATCGAGCTGCTTCTCGTGGCCGTCGAAGCCGCGGATGAGGAGGACACGACCAGGCTCGGCCTGGAGAGGCTCTACGAGTCACATTCTCACTACCTCGACTGAGAGATTGGCGGTACCGTCCTTCGCATGGAATACCGCATCGAGAAAGACTCGATGGGTGAAGTGCAAGTGCCGATCGATGCCCTTTACGGGGCGTCCACTCAGCGGGCCGTTGATAACTTCCCCATCTCACAACACCGATTCAGCCGTCACTTCATCTGGGCGTTGGGTCTTCAGAAGGGATCCTCGGCGAGTGTTGCCGTTGAGATGGGCTTCAAGGACCCGGAGGTCGCCCAGGCGATCAGAACGGCAGCTGACGAGGTGATGGAGGGCGCACACGACGATCAGTTCGTGCTGGACATCTTTCAGACGGGGTCGGGTACCTCGACCAACACCAATGCCAACGAGGTAATCGCGGCAAGAGCCAATCAGTTGCTTGGCGACGCAACTGTCCACCCCAACGACGATGTCAATTTCGGGCAGTCATCCAACGATGTGATCCCGACAGCCATACATGTCGCTGCGGTTGCAGCACTCCGCAAGGACCTACTGCCTGCTCTCGCCTCGCTGGCGGGCTCGCTCGAAGCAAAGTCCGACGAGTTCTCCGAGATCGTCAAATCGGGTCGTACCCATCTGATGGATGCCACTCCCGTGACACTCGGTCAGGAGTTCGGGGGATACGCGACGCAGATCCGCAACGCGCAATCACGAGTTGAGAAGGTATTACCCGAGTTGGAGCTCCTGGCCCTCGGCGGAACCGCGGTTGGAACAGGAATCAACGCGCCTGATGGATTCGCCCCAGCTGTGATCTCGTCGATGGCCGAGCGATCCGGGTATCCGCTTGGCGAGGCAACGGACCATTTCGAGGCTCAGGGATCCAAAGATGCCGTCGTGATGACCTCAGGGGTGCTCCGCACCATCGCCGTGTCGCTTTTCAAGATCGCCAACGACATCCGATTCCTCGGTTCGGGCCCGACATCGGGAATCGCTGAGCTGCGGATTCCCAGTCTCCAACCGGGATCCTCAATCATGCCCGGCAAAGTCAATCCAGTGATGTCAGAGATGATGATGCAGGTCGCGGCGCAGGTCGTTGGCAACGACGCCGCGGTCGGTTGGGGTGGTGCCAACGGCAACTTCGAGCTCAACGTGATGATGCCAGTCATGGCCCACAACACCCTCGAGTCGATCAGTCTCCTGAGCAATGCCTGCGGCACTTTCGCGACGAAATGTGTTGACGGGCTAGAGGCCAATCAGGAACGAGCCCGATCCTTGCTCGAGCGCAATGCCATCATCGTCACCGCCCTCAACCCTCACATCGGCTACGACAACGGTGCCAGGATCGCCAAGGAGGCGGTAGCGACCGGTCGTTCGGTACGAGACCTGGTTCTCGATGCGGGTCTGATGTCGGCGGATGAGTTGGATGAAGCACTGGATCTCAAGAAGATGACCGAGGGCGGAATTCGCTAGGGGCCCCCTTCGGGTCAACTCTCGCCGAGCGCCTCGAGAAGTGTGTTCCAACCCAAGCTGGCACACTTGATGCGAACCGGGTATTGGCGGACCCCTTGGAGAGCCTCGATGTCACCAAGCACCGCACCGGGCCGCTCCGGGTCGATGCCAAGGTCCTCTGACTCTTCGAGCGACATCATCTGGCGGAACCTGGAAACGAGATCAGCGATCTCCTGACGGTTCTTCCCTTTGATCGCTTCAGTCATCATTGAAGTCGATGACTGGCTGATCGAACATCCCTGCCCGACCACGGCCACCTCAGAAACGACATCGCCGTCGAATCGCAGATCCAGACTCACTTCGTCGCCACACAACGGATTCACCCCCTGTGCGGTTGCGTCGGGGTCTTCGAGATGGCCTTTGTTCCTCGGGTTCCGATAGTGATCGAGGATCACTTCGCGATAGAGCTCTTCCAAAGCCATCAGAATGCCTCCGTCGGGTGAAGTTCGCTCACGAGCTCCAACCGTAACCCAACGTCGAGGACCCGCATTCCCGAGTTAGTTGAGGCCAAAGAGCTCACCGGCTCTTCGGAGACCCGCGATGAGGGCATCGATGTCGGACTCCTCGTTGTAAACATAGAAGCTGGCACGCGCCGTCGCAGCGACTCCGAGACAGCTCATCAACGGTTTTGCGCAATGATGCCCGGCACGGACCGACACGTCTTGTTCGTCGAGAATGGTCGCAAGGTCGTGGGCGTGAACACCTTCCATGGTCATCGAGACGACACCCCCCCTTGCGTCCATGTCTGTGGGGCCCTGTATCGCCACGCCTGGAACGTCGCCAAGACGCTGCAGGGCGATTGACGTCAACTCTTGGTCGTGCTCGAAGATCTTGTCCATTCCCACAGAGTCGAGATAGTCGATGGCGGCGTGGAGCCCCACTGCCTCGATGATGGGCGGTGTTCCCGCCTCGAAGCGGTGGGGTATCGAGGCCCAGGTCGCATCGTGGAGGGTGACATTCGAGATCATCTCGCCCCCGCCCTCGAATGGCTCCATCTCCTCAAGTGCATCCATTCGTCCCCACAGGACGCCGATGCCTGTCGGGCCAAGCATTTTGTGTGAGGAGAAGGCGACGAAGTCGGCACCCATGGTTGAGACGTTCACTGAAGAATGTGGCACGAGCTGGGCTGCATCGACGACAACCCGGGCATCGTGGCGGTGGGCGATAGCTGCGATCCTCGAGACGTCGGGCATCGTTCCCAAGACGTTGGACATCCCGGTGACGGCCACGACCTTCACGTCGGGCCCAATCAGACGTTCGTAGGCGTCCATGTCGAGCCGGTGACCTTCGGTTATCGGTATGTGCTCGAGCTTGGCGCCTGTTCTCTTGGCAACCATTTGCCAGGGGACCAGGTTGGCATGGTGCTCCATTTCGGTCGAGAGGATTCGGTCGCCGGGGCGAAGGTTCTCCATGCCCCAACCAAAGGCGACCATGTTGAGCGAGGTGGTCGTGCCCCTAGTGAATATCACCTCGTCGTCAGTCGTTGCGCCAATGAACTCGGCGACCCGTCGTCGGGCGGCTTCGTAGGCGTCGGTAGAAGCCACCGAGAGTTTGTATGCGCCACGGTGGACGTTGGCGTACGAGGTGCGGGCGAAACGGTCCATCGCCTCCAGAACTTGGACCGGCTTCTGGGATGAAGCACCTGAGTCGAGGAAGTGAACTCCACTCTCGAGAATGGGGAAGTCGGCCTTCAGGTGGGAGAGATCGGTCATGTCAGCTCAGGCAAGACCGCTGGTCGGGCTTGGCGATCGGAACGAGTCGTAACCGTCGGACTCGAGCTGTTCGGCGAGTTCGGGGCCGGCGCTCTCGATGATCCGGCCATCCATGAATATGTGAACTCGATCGGGTGTGATGTAGTCGAGAAGACGTTGGTAGTGCGTGATGATCAAGAACCCACGCTCCGGGCCGGTCAGTTTGTTCACACCATCGGCCACGGTGCGGAGTGCGTCGATGTCGAGCCCGGAGTCGGTTTCGTCCATGATCGCCAGTTCCGGGTGGAGGACCGCCATCTGCAGAACCTCGTTGCGCTTCCTTTCCCCGCCCGAGAACCCTTCGTTGAGATACCGATCCGCGAAAGAGGACTCCATGTCGAGCTCTTTCATCGCGTCCA
>JBAVIK010000150.1:0-5994 GCA_049686815.1 Acidimicrobiia bacterium
GCTTGACCACCGAGTCGGGGTCCATGCCGGCGTGCTCCATGATGTCACCCACGGCGCCAAACGGGAGGAAGTGATCGGGGACACCGATGTTGGTGAAAGACTTCGACACACCGGCCCCGGTGAAGGCCTCCATGACTGCCGCCCCAAACCCTCCGGCAACCACATTGTCCTCGAGTGTCACCACGTGGGGAACCTCGGCGGCCCACTCGAGCAGACGTGGGTCGAGCGGTTTCACCCACCTGGCATTCACCACCCCGGCGCTCACCCCGCGCTCGGTGAGATCGGCGGCCGCTTTCTCGGCGATCTCCACCATCCGCCCAACCGCAACCAGCAGGACGTCGTCGCCCTCGCTCAACCGCTCGGCGACACCCACCTCTAGCGGGGCAACCGGAATGGACGGCACCGACACCGCTCCGCCTTTGGGGTAGCGGATGGCGATGGGGCCGTCATGGTCGACCGCCGTCTCGATCATGGCGCACAACTCGGTGGCGTCGGCGGGAGCGCCAACTGTCAGATTGGGAATCATCCGCAAATACGACAGGTCGAAAACACCGTGGTGTGACGGCCCGTCTGGTCCTGTGACGCCGGCGCGGTCGATCAGAAACGTGACCGGAAGATCGTGCAGGGCCACATCAGAATTGATCTGGTCGAAGGCCCGCTGCAAGAAGGCTGAATAGATGGTCACCACGGGCCGCTTGCCTGCCATTGCCATGCCTGCCGCCAACGTCACCGCGTGCTGTTCGGCAATACCGGTGTCGAAGACCCGGTCCGGGTAGAGCTTGGCCATCTGCTTGAGCCCGGCGGTTGAGATCATCGCCGCCGAGATTCCCATCAGGTCCGGCCGACGGGATGCCGCGTCGGCCAATGCACGCCCCGCCACCTCAGTCAGCTTCAACTCCGAGCTCAGGGCCTTGCCCGTAGCGATGTCAAAGGAGCCGACACCGTGAAGCTTGTCTTCCTCGTCCTCTATCGCCGGCTGGTAGCCGTTGCCCTTCTCGGTCACAACATGAATCACCACAGGCTCGTGATATGTCTTGGCCAACCTGAAAGTCTCTTCGAGCTGGCCTATGTCATGACCGTTGATCAGGCCGGAGTACTTCAAATCGAGTGCGTCGAAGACGGTCGAAGGCTCGAGGATCTGCTTGAAGGCATCCTTCATCCGACCCGCCAACTCGTCGGCTGTCTCACCAACGATCGGAATGCCTCGCAACATCTTGCCGACTGCCTTCTTGGCCTTTTCGTAGCGGGGGTCGATTCGATAGTGGGCAAGAGAGGCGACCCCTCCAACCGTCGGCGCATAGGAGCGGCCATTGTCGTTGAGGACGATGATCAACCGCTCAGGTTTTGTCACCGAGATGTGGTTGAGGGCCTCGTAGGCCATGCCGCCGGTGAAAGCCCCGTCTCCAATCACCGCCACCGTCCAACCGTCGTAGCCGGCGAGGGCGTGCCCGGCGGCATAACTGAGAGACGTCGACGCGTGAGAGTTCTCTACGAAATCGTGGGGTGATTCGTCGGGGCTCGGGTATCCCGACAGGCCCCCGGTGTGTCTGAGGTCGTCAAAACGGTCAGCCCGCCCCGTGAGGATCTTGTGAACATAGGCCTGATGCCCGACATCCCAGATCAGGCGATCTTTTGGGGAGTCGAAAACCCGGTGGAGGGCAACGGTGAGTTCGACGACACCGAGATTGGGTGAAAGGTGACCACCGGTTTTGGAGACTTTGTCGAGGATGAACGTGCGGATCTCAGCGCACAACTCGGCGAGCTGTGCGTCCGTGAGGTCCCGAAGGTCTGAGGGTTGGGAGATCGACTCGATCATCATTCAAGGAAGCCCTAGGCGAAGCCCAGGCTAGTTGGAGGTAGGCGCTTCACCTTCATCCGGTATCGGCAATGCCAGGGTGAAAGTTGACCCAACACCGAGCTCGCTCTCAACACGAACCGAGCCGCCATGGCCCTGAGCGACATGCTTGACGATCGAAAGGCCCAAGCCGGTGCCGCCAGTGGCCCGGGAGCGTGCGGCGTCGACACGGTAGAAACGTTCGAAAACTCGGTCCAGATCACGGTTTGGTATGCCCTCACCGGTGTCCCTGACTGACACAACCGCATGCCCATCACTCTGCTTCACCGACACTTCGATCTCTCCGCCGACTGGTGTGTAGCGAATAGCGTTGTCGAGAAGATTTCGAACTGCTGTCGCTACCTCCTGATGACTTGCCGTGGCGATCGTCAGCTCCAGGTTGGATGTGAGCACCAGGGCCTTTTTGTCTGCATCTGGGCGCACACCCTCGATCTCATCCCCAACGAGGAGGTCCAGACGAACCGGGTTGAGCACGGGAGACTCTCGTTCCAGCCGAGAAAGGTCGAGGAGGTCAGAGACAAGGGCGTCGAGCTGTCGAGCCGACCCCTCGATCTGCTCAGCGAAACGAGAAGCAGATCCGTCTTGTCTCTCTACGGCGATCCGGAGCGCTTCGGAAGCCGCAATGATCGATGAGACCGGGGTTTTCAGCTCGTGCGAGGCATTGGCGACGAAATCGCGCCTAATCGATGCAACCCGCTCCTGGTCGGTCACATCAACCATCACGATGAGTGCTTCTCTGTTCTCGACGAAAGGCGTCACCGCAGCCCGGATCGATCTCCGTGGAGTCCCGGTCTCGATGGTTCTTGCGATGGTTTCGCCGGTCCCCCGGGCATCCCTCACAAGTGTCTGTAAAGCATACGGAGACAGGGACCCGAGCTCCTGGGGGATGGAACCGATGAGGGCCTTCGCGGACGGGTTGGCATACACGACGTGATCTTCAGAATCCACGAGAACCGTTCCCTGAGGCAACGCGGCGAGAGTGATGAGAAGCGAGGCGTTTGCCTCCTCAGCCTCACTCACACGATGCCGCAAGTCGCTGGCCAAGGTTGAGATCGCCATTCCCAGCTCGTCCAACTCGCGCAGATCCGATCGGAGAGGCGCCACATTCAAATCACCTTCGGCCAATGCCTGAGACTGCTTGGTCAACTCGGTGATGGGTTTGGCCATGCGTCGTGCCAATAAGGCGACAACCCCAATGCCGACAAGACCGATAATCGCTGCCACAACCACGATCGAGCTTCGGACCGTGATGAGCTCGGCTCCGATTGCGCGCGTCGGCATCGAGACCCGCAGGCTTACACCTTCATTTGGCGGAAGGGCGACGTAGAGCTGTTCAGCTCCCGTACTGGCACTGGTCCTCGTTGCCACGCCGGGATCTCCGGTCGCCGCTGCCTCCACGATCTCCGGCCTGTCGGAATGGTTCTCCATCACCGCAGGGTCGGAATGTGAGTCGGCTAGCACCACGCCGTCGATGTCCACGACAGTCACGCGAAAGCCACCCACAGCGAACATCTCATCAGCCCAGTTCGGGAGTAGGACAGGGTCGTCGGGTATCCCGGTGGAAATCAATTGGGCTTCTCTGACGAGGTTGTTGGTTAGGTCCTCGAGGAGGGCTCTCTGTGTGGCGCGGTCGATCGCGATTCCCATGAGCACGATCAGCACCACGTAGGCCACGGCGTAATAGGTGAGGAAGCGGAACGCCAGCGGTGTGCGACGCGACTCAGACATCTACGAACTTATAGCCAAGCCCCCGAACGGTAACGATGTGCTCGGGATTCGAAGAGTCAGACTCCAGCTTTTGGCGAAGACGCTTGACATGCACATCGAGAGTTTTGGTGTCACCGAAGTATGACGGGCCCCAGACTTCGTCGATCAGAGTGTGGCGGGCCGCCAGCCGGTTCTTTCGTCGCATCAACGACTCGAGCAGCTCGAACTCCTTGGGTCTCAGTTCAACCTCTTCACCCTTCACTCGAGCGATATGGGCATCGATATCAAGCTCGATATTGCCCCCACGCAGAACTTCGTTTGATTCAGACAGGAGGCCGGATTTGGCGACACGGCGCAAATGTGCGCGAACCCGAGCAACCAGCTCGCGCATCGAGAATGGTTTGGTCACATAGTCGTCCGCCCCCAACTCCAGTCCGGCAACCTTGTCAGCCTCGGAATCCTTCGCGGTGAGCATGACAATCGGGACGTCGGAGAACAGTCTGATCTGACGACAGACGTCGAGACCAGACATCTGCGGAAGCATCAGATCGAGCAAGATCAGGTCGGGGTCATGGGTTTGCGCCGATTCGAGACCACTTATTCCCGAATCAGCAACCAAGACATCGAAACCCTCAGATTCCAGGCTGTACTTCACTGAGTCGGCGAGGCCCGGCTCGTCTTCGATGACGAGGATCAGCTGAGCAGGTCTATCACTGGCCGTCATGTGGGGACTTGGCAATGCCTTGTTCGTCGAACTCTGCCCGTTCCCCGGTGACCAAGTAGGCGGCCTGTTCAGCGAAGTCAACGGCCTGGTCGCCGATTCGCTCCAGAGCCCGAGCGGCCATCATCATCTTTGTTGCCCATTCGAGCTGACCCGGGTTGGCACGAACCGCCACCGTCTCTTTGTACATGTTGGCATTGAGACGATCGACGGGCTGATCCATCGAAGGCAGCAATCGTGCCTCGTCGACGTCTTGTCGCACGTAGGCGTCAATGGCAGTCCGGATCATTGGACGGACGAGGTCTCCCATCTCACGTATTTGCTCGGTGATCCTTTCCACCTGGGGGAGGTCTTCGTTCAGCTGCGCGACCTTGGCGATGTTTGCGCACTGATCACCCATCCTCGAGAAGGTCATGTTGAGCTGAAGCAGAACGGTCATCTTGCGAAGGTCCGAACCGAGGGGCTGGTTGCGGGCCATGAGGTTGGTCCATTCTTCGTGCACCGCTAGATATGCGGCGTCGATCTCAGAGTCCATGCTGATGACCTGCGCAGCCAGTTCCAGATCACCCCCGGTCACCGCTTCGACCGCCATCTGAACCATCCGTTCGGCCTGATCAACAATGCCGAGGACTGTCCGCTCGAGATGATCGAGCTCGTCGTGAAAATGGACGTTGGTGTCATGTGCGGTCATCCGAAGCGTCCAGTGATGTAATCCTCCGTGGCCCTCTCCTTTGGAGTGGTGAAGAGTTGGTCGGTCGGCGTGAATTCTACGAGCTGACCAGTCCTTTGCCCCTGAGTGTCCAACTCGACGTTGAAGAACGCAGTCTTGTCGGAGACCCGGGCCGCCTGCTGCATGTTGTGCGTCACGATGATGATGGAATAGTTCTTCTTCAGCTCGAGCATCAACTCTTCGATTCGGAGTGTCGCGATCGGATCGAGGGCCGAACAAGGTTCGTCCATCAGAACGACATCGGGCTGTGTGGCGATGGCACGCGCGATGCAGAGCCGCTGTTGCTGCCCGCCCGAAAGTGACAAACCGCTCTCGCTCAACTTGTCTTTGACTTCGTCCCAGAGTGCAGCCTGTCGAAGTGCATTCTCTACCAACGATTCAGCGTCGGATCTCGAGCCCTTGAAGCCGTTGACTTTGGCTCCCCAGATGATGTTCTGAAAGATCGACTTCGGGAAGGGGTTGGGTTTCTGAAACACCATGCCTATCTGGCGTCGCACCTCAACAGGGTCGACGCCACTCTCGTAGATATTGTGCCCGTGATACATCACCTCGCCCTCGGTGCGTGCCGTGGGAATCAAGTCGTTCATGCGATTCAATGAACGAAGAACGGTGGATTTGCCGCATCCGGATGGGCCAATCAAGGCACTTATCTCGTTGAACTGAAAGTTGAGATTGACGTCGTGCACTGCTTTGAAATCGCCGTAGTAGACCTGCATGCCCTTGGTTTCGATGACGCCCTGGACCTCACCATTTCCCCTGGTTGTTGACATCTCATCAGCGCCCGACCCGGTGCGTGGCGCCCCGATCCCACGTTCCGGGTCGGTCAAGTCGACGGTCTCCCTGGTCTCGTTGGTCACAGGCTTCTCCTGGAGTAGCGGTTTCGAAGCATCACGGCTCCGGCATTGAGAATCAGCAGCATGATCAACAGGGCAAGACTGGCGGCCGCGGCCAGATGTTGCCATTCAGCCTGAGGCAATGCGG
>JBAVIK010000151.1:0-4026 GCA_049686815.1 Acidimicrobiia bacterium
GATGCGGATCCATCGCAAGAGTGACGTGCCCGAGATATCTGCAATCGACTCCAAACTCGGCGATGTTCGTAAGAACAAGGCTGAAGCGGTTGGAGGCGAGAACTACGAACGTGCCGCCAACCTCCGCGACGAAGAGCGTGCCCTCCTCTCAGAACGTGCCATGCGTGAGGAAGAGGCCGATGAGGACGGCTGGGTGATCGACGAAGAAGAGATCGCCGAAGTGCTCGCTCAGTGGACCGGAATCCCCGTGCATCGTCTCACGGAAGAGGAGACAGCCCGTCTCGTCCAGATGGAAGATGAGCTGCACAAGCGGATCATCGGGCAACACGACGCGATCACAGCCGTTTCCAAGGCGATCAGACGGACCAGGGCCGGCCTCAAAGATCCACGTCGTCCCTCCGGTTCCTTCATCTTTCTCGGTCCCTCGGGTGTCGGTAAGACCGAGACGGCCAAGGCCTTGACGGAATTCCTGTTCGGGCAAGAGGATTCCTTGATCCAGCTCGACATGTCCGAGTACATGGAGAAGCACACCGTGAGCAGGCTCGTCGGCTCCCCACCCGGCTATGTCGGCTATGACGAAGGTGGCCAGCTGACCGAGGCGGTCCGTCGCAAGCCATTCTCGGTGGTGCTCTTCGACGAGATCGAGAAGGCCCACCCCGACGTCTTCAACACACTTCTGCAGATTCTGGAGGAGGGCCGACTGACCGACGCCCAAGGCCGCACGGTCGACTTCAAGAACACCGTGATCATCATGACCTCGAATCTGGGCACCCGGGACCTCCACAAGAAGGCGGTTGGGTTCCACGTCGAGGACGAAGAGGTCTCATACGACTACATGAAGGATCGGGTCACCGAAGAGCTGAAGAAGAACTTCCGGCCCGAATTCATCAACCGGCTCGACGAGATAATCGTGTTCCACGAGCTGACGATGGCCGAGCTCAAGCAGATCGTCGACCTCATGCTCGAGCGAGTCCGGGAGCAGTTGTCGACTCAACACCTCGATCTGGCTTTGACCGACGATGCCAAGGAGTTCCTGGGTACCGAGGGTTACGACCCCGAGCTGGGGGCGAGGCCGTTGCGCCGGGCTATTCAGCGTCTCTTGGAGGATCCGTTGTCCGAGCGTGTGCTGCTCGGTGAGTTCAAGGCCGGTATGACCATCCTGGTTGGGATGGACAGTGACAACGGTGAGCTCACATTCGAGGGCATTTCCTCTCCGGACACGCCACCTGTGGAGATGGCCGGCCAGGAGTAGAGCCGTCGGTTTCCACTAAAGAGATTCGCTGGGAGGCCGATCTTTACGGGCAGAACTTCATGTCATGCCCACACTGCTCGCTCTAGTCGTACTAATAGCTGCACTTGGGCCGGGGGAGCCACCTGAGTATGCGCCCGCCGGCACTGAGGCCTATACGCTCGACCTGGAGTTGGACGGTTTCGAGAACGGCTACATGCCTGCGGACCGTCTGTTGAAGGTCGGCAACTGTCTTCTCGAGCGTGATGCCGCCTACACCTATTCGTTGATGTTCGAAGAGGCGTCCGCCGACGGCATCAAGTTGCGGCCCAGCAGCTGCTATCGGACCTTCGCCGTCCAGGACCGGGCGTACAACCGCCGCTGCCCCATTACCAAGATCCCCGTTTACTCGACCGACTCGTCAGGCGGAAAGGTGCAGACCGGTACCCGCCAGCAGCGCATTTGCACCGGCCCCCCTACCGCCAAGGCCGGCCAGTCAAATCATGGCTGGGGCCGGGCAATCGATTTCATCGACAACCGCGACCTGTTGACCTGTTTCGACGAGGAATTCCTCTGGTTGCAACGCAACGCCCACCGTTTCGGTTGGGTTCACCCGCCGTGGGCGCAGTGTCGTGCCCCACTCGAGGAGGCGTGGCATTGGGAGTTCGCCGGTGTGACCGACCCGACTCTGGTCGACTACGTTCGTCTCGACCCATCCCTGATCGCCACGGCCGAGTAGCCACTTTCTGCAAACCTCAGGTAGTACCTGTCATATATGAGCGCGATTCGCTGATCTTTAGCGCTTGGCGAACGGCAGCGGCCACTCCGAGCGGGTCATCGACAACCGCTTTCCAGGTGAACCGAAGAATCCTCCACCCTGCAAGCTGAGCTGCGTTGTCACGAAGGCGGTCTGACTCGAACGAGTTGAGTAGCGCGTGCCAGCGTCGGCCATCAGCCTCGACGATCAACATCGACTCTGGGTAGGCAAGATCGACCCGGCCGTTGGTCGGTGCCAGCCACTCCGGTTTGAATTGGAAATCGGGTTTGGGTAGTCCGGATTCCTCGATCAACTTGACCAGTCGCCTCTCTAGCTCGCTCTCGGGTGCGACATAGCCGGAGGCGCGTGTTTCGAGAATTCTGCGAAGGCGTCGGGTTCCGGGTTTGCCCTGACGGCCCAACTCCATGAACAGCTTGTTGAGCTCGGCGAGGTTCACGCGCCTGGCAGCGACGCTCGTGTCGACGATCCGTTCGAGGTGTCCGTCACTCAGGACGGCAGCCAAGTCGACGATGGTGCGCTCGGGACCGGTGACCGGGAGGCCGCGCACCAAGACAATGTGTTCATCCGTCAAGTCTGTCAGTTGATGAATGGCAACGCCCGGAAAGTCCTTGGTTCGTCGAATTGGCACGCTCACGGTGGGTGCCAATTCTCGTGCTCGGTCTAGCCGGTGGATCCGTGCAGCTGACTGGTGAGATGCCACCGCGCCTAGCTTGGAGCAGGCCGCTCGGAGAGCCACTAGGTGTTGGTCGTCGAATCCCGGCAATGCATACACCCCGGCACCTGCCTTTCCGAAGATGCCCTGACGAACCATTCGGTGGAGGCTTGCGGACGGCACTCCCAGTGCGAGGGCCTCCGCTCTCGTGATGACACCACCGTTCGCTCGGGCGTGATCAATCAAGATGGCCGCGAACGCACTCATGTCGCCCACCTTGCCGTTTCGAAAGGGCGGCTTCTAGGCCCTCGCGAGGATTAGCGGATTCCTCTCATATATGACCGGTACTACCTGAGGTTTGCACGGACCTAGCCTGGCTGACCATGGAGCGTGCGATGCGGGTGCTGTTGGTGGTGAGTGGGGCGTATGTGGCTGCGCAGCTGCTCTCCGACATCGCCAGCCTCCGGATCATCAGCATCGGCGGTTACGCCGTCGATGCTGGCACCCTCATCTACCCGTTCACGTTCACCCTCCGCGACCTGATCCACAAGGTCGGTGGCAAGACCGCGGCCCGCACCATGATCTGGCTTGCGGCGGTCATCAATCTCTTCATGGCGCTGTTCTTCTGGGTGGTGGCGTGGTGGCCAGCGGACCCCGGCGTAGGGCCACAGCTCGAGTTTGGACAGGTGCTGGCCCCGGTTTGGGGGATCGTCGTCGCCTCCATCGTGGCCGAGGTGGTTGCTGAGTTGATCGACACCGAGGTCTACTCGATGTGGGTAAGACGGTTCGGGATGCGAAGGCAATGGGGTCGTGTCCTCGCCTCCAACAGCGTCGCGATACCCATCGACAGTCTGATCTTCGTCGGTTTGGCAACCTGGTTTGGTGTCTTCCCACTCGACGTGGCTCTGAACATCTTCTGGCTGAACGTGATCATCAAAGGAGTGGTCACGGTGGTGTCGATCCCTTGGATCTATCTGGTCAAACCACAACCCCTCGGCTCGTCCTATGAGATTTCCACCCACTAACGTGGTTGGCCGACGGGCATGTCCATGCCCGTACCACAAACCTTTAACACGGAGGAACTGACTTGGAGAACAGAACCTGGTGGTGGATTGGAGGCGGCGTCCTCGTCCTAGCCGTAATCCTGTTCTTCGTCTTCACGAGCGGAGACGACGAACCGACCACCACAACAGCCGTGGCTGCCGCCACGACGACCACCGCGGATGAGACCACCACGACAGCAGCCGAGGCAACGACCACGACTGCTGGTGAAGAAACAACCACCACTGAGGCGATGGCCTTCACAGCCAGGAAGGTGTGTTTCGTCACCGACGACGCCGGAGTCGACGACCGAAGCTTCAACGCTTC
>JBAVIK010000152.1:0-1524 GCA_049686815.1 Acidimicrobiia bacterium
GGCGTCATCGAAGGGTCGGGAGAAGGTCATCCCTCCTACAGCCTCGGATCGGGCGACATGAATTCCCTGGTCGCCTATCTCAATGAGTCTGTCACGGCTGAGGATGGGTCATGAGTCTGAGTGGCGCTGCAGCAGCGATGGGGCTCCCCGAGGACCTGGTACAGAGGTCGGCTGCAGCCCGCGCCGCCGAAACCGGAGCCACCGTCGATGAGATCCTCGCAGCGTGGGCCGGCGGTGAGACTGTGGCCGCCACGGCTCCGGCCCCGGCCACCGAAGTGGAGACCGCCGAGCCCGAGATGGCTGCTCAGCCGGAAGCTCCGCCGGTCGAAGAGCCCCGCCCGATCACAGATGCGGACCAAGCCCCTGTGACCCGAGTGGCGACCACAAGGGCACCCATCCCCGATGAGGTCACAGCCAGCGAAGCCGCACACCTCCCCGAAGTCGTCACTGTTCCGACGGCTGGAATCAAGGAGCGCACGAACTTCGTGATACCGAGATGGCTCACGACGGTGATCCTGGTGGTTCCGCTCTTCGCATTGTTCGCCCTGGGTGGTGCTTCGACTGGAGAATGCGGCCAAGCCACCGAGCTCACGACCAACATCATCACGGGGGAGATCGAGAATTGCGACGGCAGCCCCTTCACCGGTCAGGCCGTCGGCGGTGGCGGAACCGACTTCATCGCGCTCGGTGATGCGATTTACAACGGGAACGCAGTAGCCGGCGTCAACTGTTCCGGCTGTCATGGCCCAAACGGACAAGGCAGTGGGCCGTTCCCCGCGTTGACCGGTGTGTTGACCACTTTCGGTGCGTGCGCCGATCACATCGAATGGGTGACTCTGGGATCCGGCGGCTTTTCAGCTGAGGGGGTTTACGGCGACACCAACAAAACCGTCAACGGCAACATGCCCTCATTCGTCGGGAGTCTCAGCCCGGAGCAAATCGCCGCGGTCGCCTCATTTGAACGTGTTCGCTTTGGCGGAGGAGACCCGGAGACGGTTCTCGTCGACTGCGGGCTGGTTGATGCCCCGGTCGAAGGTGAGGGGAGCGACGGTGCCGGCGATGCCAACACGGAGGGTGGCGGTGGTGGCGGTCTCGAGGACACCACAGATGCATCGGCGCTTCATGTCGGCTAACCATTCTTCATCCGCTTCAACGCCTTTCTGAGCAACTTGCGGTCGGTGATCTCCCCCTCAGCGACTACAACCCCAGTCTCGCTGAGAAGGACCGGAATTCTGAGACCATATTGGGCATGGAGTTGGTCCGAGCGTTCGATGTCCTCCTCAATGACCGACAACCCGGCCCTTGCCGATTCACTGAGCACGAGCGGTCTGGCGTCGTCACACAGATGACACCCCGGACGGGTGAGAAATCTCAGATTCAAATGACTCAAGTAACCACTCTCAGTGACCGATAAGCGCGATGCATGCAGGAAGGAGGTTCCGTTCCCCTCATGCCTAGGGCACGTTCGTCCAAGGTGTGAACGGATAGCCTCCCAGCCCGCCCCACGGTGACGGAACCCTCCTT
>JBAVIK010000153.1:0-4493 GCA_049686815.1 Acidimicrobiia bacterium
CGGTGTGGTCTCGCCGGTGTTCATCAAACTCGAGGACGATGCCCTCGACGATTGACTGAAAGTCAGCAGCTCACATGGGTGAAAGTGACTCCCGGCCCGCCTCATCGATCTCCAAGTCGTCACGAGCCCGGTCCAGAAAACAGACCCAAAGGCGCGCGCCGCTTCTGACGCATCGGAATGGCGATGAAACCTCTTGACGACCAATCTGGTCCAACCCAATGACGCTAAGACGCTGGTTCGGATAGGTTTGTCCAGATGGCACGTGTTGCACGTATTGGAGCCGGATTCGGCATGATCGCTGCCGGAACGGTCATGCTCGTCCTTCCCGGCCCAGGGTTGATAACCATCGCCGGTGGTCTCGCAGTTCTCTCAAAAGACATCGCATGGGCGGGACGTCTTTCCGATCGGATGAAGGCGCAATTCAAATCCGCCTTCACCAAGAACCCGGAACCAGCCGAAAAGGCGGACCGTTAGCTGGGCGGGTAAACCCCCATGCCCTTAGCCTTCTCCGTCTGCCAGAAGATGTCCGAGATCTCATCGATGAGATCGAGAAGTTTCTGACCGTCCGCGGGGTCGGCAGACTTCTTGGCTTCACCGGCCTGGTGGATTGCCTTCCAGAACAGGTCATCGAGGTTGCCGAACTCCTTCCGGTGGTCTGCTGTGAAGAAGTCAGCCCACAGGACCATGAGATGATGTTTCACCTCTTCGGCCTGCTTCTCTTTGAGTATGAGAGCCCGAGCCCGAAATACCTCATCGTCTGAGTCCTGATACTTCTGGGCGATCTTCATTACCGATAGGGCTTCGATCTTGGCTTGAGCGGGGTCATAGACACCGCAGTAGAGGTCGCAATGGGCATGGGCGACGGTCACTTGTCGCATCGAGTCTCCTTCGTCAGTTCGAATTGTTGAGACCATACTCCGCAACCGAACATGGCAATGAAGCGCTTCGCAATAGCCGAGACCTCGATGCTCCCGTCACTCCAACCCGGTGAGGAAATTGTCGCCACCAACTCACGGGAGCCCAGAATCGGAGACGTCGTCGTCTTTCCCCACCCCGAGCGAAACGACTTCTGGATGGTGAAGAGGCGGAGTCCCGCACCAGCTCCTGTGAGAAATGAGAAGATTTGGGTCGAGTCAGACAATCAACGAGAAGGGACCGTCGACTCGCGCTCACTGGGACCGATCGAGACGACAACGGTTTGGACGAGAGTCGAGACACTCGATGCGACGACCTTCGTGGAGGCAACCCAACTTCTGGCTGACGAGGATGACACGTTTCAACGCATCATCGACCGACACGGAATTCCCGAGTTCTGGCATCGTGCGCCGGGATTCAGGGCTCTCGTACTTCTCATCCTCGAACAGCAGGTCTCGCTGGAATCGGGGGCCGCCATGTACCGCCGACTCGATGATGCCGCGGGTGACGTGTCGCCGTCCTCGGTGCTGTCACTTGGCAATGCGGGCCTTGGAGCCATCGGTGTGACCCGGCAGAAATCCGGGTACCTGATGAACCTGGCTGCACTGATCGAGGATGGGTCTTTCGATCTGGCGGGGCTGACCGATCTCTCGGTTCCAGAAGCCAGAGATCAACTCGTGGCACTGAAAGGAATTGGACCGTGGACCGCCGACGCCTACCTCCTTTCAGCCCTGCGTCATATCGACATGTGGCCGGTGGGTGATCGGGCCCTACAAGTCGGATCCGGTGAGGCGATTGGAATGTCCCGTCCCCCGACCGAGGGGGAGTTGGAGCTCCTTGCCGAACCCTGGCGCCCGATACGGGCGGCGGCGGCGAGACTCATCTGGCACGCCTACCTGACCCAACGGGGTCGTAGAGAGCCGCCAGACCCAACACTGACGCACGCATGTGAGGACTATGCGTAGAGTCGGTTTGGCGATGACCGAATTCGTAGTCCGAATGGAAAACGAACCAGGGCGACTTGCCAGCCTCACCGAGGCGCTGGCCGCGTACGGCGTCAACGTCGAAGCCCTCACCGCCTACGGGCACAACGGAGACGGAACAGTAAGGCTGATCGTCGACGACGCCGCAACTACCAGACGTGTGTTGTCTGAGGCAGCCCTCCACAATGATGAGAACACGGTCCTGACCGCGACTGTCCCTCATCGTCCCGGTGAGTTGGCGAGACTCACCCGATCGATCGCAGATGCCGGGATCAACATCGACGCCATCTACATCCTCCGTTCGAATGCCGACGGGATCGAGCTCGCTCTGTCTGTCGACCAGCCCGAATCGGCGCTCCCTCATCTCGAAGTTACGGGTGGGACACTCGTGGACTGACAAACCAGGAGTAGCTCCGACTCCTTCCTAGAGTCTTCGCGACATGCGCACCACAATTGCCGGGCTGGTTGCGTTCGGAATGATCATCACTGCCTGCAGCGTTGCCGAGACCGCTGACTCCACTACATCGACTTCCGAACCCGCCACCACATCAACCAGCACAACCTCCACCACTCTTCCACCGACGACAACCCTGGACGAGTCAGCTACCTCCTTGATAAACGGCCTTCAGGTCGAAGACGCCGAGTTGTTGGACCGAAGAGTGGTTGCGGTGAAGATCGACAACCACCCAAAGGCCAACCCTCAATCAGGGATCGAACAGGCCGACATGGTGATCGAGTTGAGGGTGGAGGGCATCACTCGATTCATCACTCTGTGGCATGAGTCAGATAGCGAATTCCTCGGGCCAAATCGTTCGGGGCGTCCCACTGATCCAGCCCTTCTTGCCGCACTCAACGAGCCGACCTTTGTGATTTCGGGCGCCCAAGGTTGGGTTCAGAACGTGATCCGCTCCAAGAATGTCCATCTGATCAAAGAACTCTCCGAAGGAACCTTTCGGATACCGGAGCGAAGCGCTCCCCACAACCTGTACGTCAACACGATCGTTTTGCGCGAAACGGCCGACGAGCGAGGCTTCCCCGACAATCCGCCGGAAGGTCCGCTCTGGAAGTTCGGGCCGATGTCCGCCTCGTCTGAGCCGGCCAACTCGGTGACGATCGACTTTGGCAGTAGTGACGTCGTATGGGACTGGGATCCCGAATCAGAAGGATGGTTGAGAACCGCCTATGGGAAAGAGGGGACATACTTCGATCCCGAGGGATACGAGCAACCGTTGTCCGTCCCGGTGCTGATCGCCCTCTACACCGAGCAATACACATACAGCCCGCCAGCTGGCGAGTCGGGCAGTTCATTGCCCAGCTCAGAAGTGATCGGATCAGGGAAGGCGTTTGTGTTTGCCGATGGTCGTGTCATCGAGGGAACATGGGAACGCGAATCTGAGACCGAATGGTTCACGCTCACGGGTGCGGACGGGGAATCGATGCTCGTCCCCCCAGGCAAATCATGGTTGTCGTTGGTCCCCAACACGACCGGGCTGACGATCGATAGCTAGCGTCGATCCAATGACGGTCAGTGTGGTCAACAAGGTCACCGCGGCACTTGAGCGAGCCCACACTCTCCAGGACACTCTCAACACTTTCATCTTCCTCGACGATGATGCTGCCCTGGAACGGGCAGCCAGACTCGACGGCCGCATCGCAGCGGGTGAGGAGTTGGGACCTCTCGCCGGAATGCCAATAGCCGTAAAGGACCTGATCGATCAGGCGGGCCGGATCACCACCAACGGGTCGGCTTTCTACCGCGAAATGGCAAATGAAACGGCTCCTTGCATCGCCGGAATCGAGAACGCAGACGGCATCGTGATAGGGCGCACGGGTCTCCACGAATGGGCGTTTGGCTTCTCATCGGAGAATCCACACTTCGGGCCTGTGAGAAATCCATGGGACACAGCGACTTCCCCGGGGGGGTCCTCGGGGGGCTCGGCAGTTGCCGTCGCAGCCGGAATCACACCGATTGCCGTCGGCACCGACACAGGTGGCTCCGTGCGCGTTCCAGCGGGTCTCTGCGGGACCTTTGGCCTGAAAGTAACCCACGGGCGCATCTCGCTCGACGGAGTCTTCCCCCTCGCAGCCACCCTCGACACGGTGGGGCCCCTGGCAAACTCGATGGAGAACATCGGTCTCGCCTATCGGGCGATGTCGGGCGACTCGACTTCGGGTGCTACATCAAGGTCGTTGCGGTTTGGTGTTCCTGAGCCTTGGTGTCGAGAAGCGCCCATAGAGCTCGAGATCAAAGAGGCTTTCGAAATCGTCATCCAGGAGCTCGAAACAATGGGGCATCAGGTTCACCCGATCGATCTTCCAGATGTCAAGCCTTCGCCACATATCTGGAACGCGCTGGCCGAGGAAGCACGGAACGTCCATCGACCATTCCGTCAGCGAGGTGAGACCTACGGAGAAGATCTCGTTGAGCGTCTCGACGATGCGGACCTGGTAACCGACGAGGAGATCTCCAAAGCTCGAGAATGGCAGACAACCATCCGCCAGCGATTTTCAGACGCGTTTGCGACTGTGGATTACTTGATCACCCCTACGGTCGCTGCCCGCCGGAAGGTCATTGGCGACGACTACATCAATAGT
>JBAVIK010000154.1:0-17746 GCA_049686815.1 Acidimicrobiia bacterium
TTGAACGCCCGTGTGGTGATGCTGGAGGACCTTGGTCACCAGCCAATGTGGGAAGGCGATGGACGTCTCCTCGTCGATACGATTGATCAATTCGTGTCGGGGCTCTCACCTTCTTGATGGCTCACTCGTAGCTGTAGAAGCCTTGACCGGTCTTACGCCCCAATAGGCCGGCTTCCACCATCCGGGTCAACAGCGGGGGAGAGGCAAAAAGAGGCTCCTTGTATTCGTCGAAGAGCACATCAGCAACAAACTTGGTCACATCCAACCCAACGAAGTCCGCCAGCTCGAGCGGCCCCATCGGATGGTTGGCACCGAGTCTCATCCCAGTATCGATGTCCTCCTTGGTGGCGATCCCGGCCTCATACATCCGGATGGCGCCAAGCCAGTAGGGGACCAGGAGCATGTTCACGACGAATCCGGCTCGATCCTTGGCGCGGATCACCGTCTTGCCGATCCGTTCGGCGAAGGCTTGGGCTCGATCTTCCACGTCCGGTTGGGACATCACCGTGGTGACCAACTCCATCAGTGCCATCACCGGCACCGGAGAGAAGAAGTGCATCCCGACGACATGGTCCGGTCGATTGGTGGATGCGGCGAGCCGCGTGATCGGGATCGAAGAGGTGTTCGAGGCGAGGATCGCATCCGGGTCAATCACGATGTCATCGAGACGGCGAAAGATGTCCATCTTCAGGTCTTCGTTCTCGGTGACCGCTTCCACCACCAGTTGACGATCGGCCATCTCGTCCAAATCGGTGGTCATACTGATTCGACTGAGGATTTCCTCCCGATCGCCATTCTCGAGCTTGCCTCTCTCCACTGCCCGGTCCAGCGACCTCTCGATCTTGCCCAGAGCCTTCTCGGCGATTTCTGCGTTGATCTCGTGAACCAAGACATCGACACCGGCCTTGGCACTCACTTCGGCGATACCCGAGCCCATGAGCCCACCACCGACAATTCCAACTCTCTCCATCGACAATGCGTGCTCCTATTTCTCTTCGGACACACATGATGGTTGGCCACGTTGACCCACGCCAACCAAAACGATCTGTGTCCAGCATCCACCCCGAATTACTCTCACGCCTTCAGATGACATACGACCATCGAGCAATAGAAGCCAAGTGGCAGGACTTGTGGGAGGAGGAAGGCGTCTTTGAAGTCACCGAAGACCCTTCGAAACCAAAGTTCTACAACGTCGCGATGTACCCCTACCCGTCTGGCGAACTCCATGTCGGACATGTGCGCAACTACACCTACATCGATCTGATCACCCGCTACAAGATGATGCAGGGGTACAACGTTCTCAGTCCCATGGGCTGGGACAGCTTCGGCCTCAACGCCGAGAACCATGCGATCGACACCGGAATACATCCCCGGATCAGCGTCGACGAGCAGATCGTGAAGATGAAGAAGCAGTTCCGTCGTCTCGGCGTTGGCTTCGACTGGAGTCGAGAGCTGGCCAGTCACGATCCCGACTACTACCGATGGGACCAGTGGATCTTCCTGGAATTGTATGACCGCGGGCTCGCATACAAGGCGGAAGCAGCCGTCAACTGGTGTCCCAAGGATCAGACGGTCCTTGCCAACGAGCAGGTGGTAGGTGACGACGTTTGTGAGAGATGTGGCACACCGGTCGAGAAGCGGATGCTCTCCCAGTGGCAGCTCAAGATCACGGACTACGCAGATCGGTTGCTGGACGCTATCGACGACCTCGAGCATTGGCCGGATCGTGTCCGAACGATGCAGCGCAACTGGATCGGCCGATCTGAGGGCGCAACCTTCACCATCGAAGTGGAAGGGGGCGGTTCGTTCGATGTGTTCACGACACGACCCGACACGATCTTCGGGATGACCTTCTGCGTCCTGGCTCCCGAGCATCCTCTGGTCGGAACACTCATTGACGGTTCGGAGAACGAGGTCGGGGCTCGTGAGTACATCGCAGCGGCAAACCGCGCTTCAGAGATCGAGCGTCTCGCTGAAGGTGAGAAGACCGGGGTGTTCACCGGCTCGTATGCAATCAATCCGGTGAATGAGGCCCGGGTCCCGATCTATATCGCCGATTACGTCCTTATGGGATATGGAACCGGGGCGATCATGGCGGTGCCCGGTCAGGATCAGCGCGACTGGGATTTCGCGGTCAAATATGGGATCGAAATCATCCCCACCGTCGAACCGCCCGCGGATTGGGATGGTGAAGCGTATGTCGGCGATGGGGTCACGATCAACTCGGGGTTCCTTGATGGCCTTGATCGAGAGGAGGCGATATCGCGGATCGTGGCGTGGCTCGAAGAACACGAAATCGGTGAGGCCACCGTCAACTACCGGCTTCGTGATTGGCTCGTGTCCCGTCAGCGCTACTGGGGCTGTCCGATTCCGATCGTCACATGTGACAACTGCGGGATGGTGCCGATTCCAAAGGACCAGCTGCCTGTCGTCCTGCCAGATGTCGCGGATTATCTGCCCAAAGGCAAGTCACCTCTCGCCAACCTCGACGAGTTTGTCAACACGACCTGCCCCGAATGTGATGGGCCGGCACAACGGGAGACCGACACGATGGACACCTTCATGGATTCTTCGTGGTACTTCCTTCGTTATGCCGACGCCCACAACGATGAGGTCATCTTCGATCCCGAGAAGGTCAAATACTGGATGCCGGTCGACCAATACATCGGTGGTGTTGAGCACGCCATTCTTCATCTGCTCTACGCCCGGTTCATAACGCGGTTTCTCTACGACATCGGTCTGAGTCCTGTCGAGGAGCCCTTCGAGCGAATGTTCACCCAGGGGATGCTCATCCGGGATGGGGCCAAGATGTCTAAGTCGAAGGGCAACGTCGTGCCGCCCGATGACTATTACGACGGCTACGGGGCAGATGCCACCCGTCTCTTCGAGTTGTTCGTCGGCCCGCCAAAGGACGACGCAGTCTGGAACGACGCCGGCGTGCCGGGCACGAAACGATTTCTCGATCGTTTTTGGAAACAGACCACCTCGGATCACGACTTTTCGGACCGGGATGCCGATACGCGTGATCGGGAGATGTTGGGCGTCGCCCACCGGACCGTCCGCAAAGTGACCGAGGACATAGAGCGTTTCCACTTCAACACCACGGTCCCGGCTTTGATGACCCTCTCCAACGATCTTCAGTCGTATCTCGTTGACGAGCCCCGCCGGGAGGTCTTCGACCAGGTCATCGATCTGATTCTGTTGATGCTTTCCACGATGGCCCCTCACGTGGCACACGAGTTGTGGGAGATGAGGGGTCACGAGACGATGTTGGCTCACGAGTCATGGCCGACCTGGGACGAAGAGCTTGCCCGCGAAGAGAGCGTGGTGCTGATCGTCCAGGTCGACGGGAAGGTGCGCGATCGAATCGAGGTCGGCGTCGACATCAGTGAGGCTGACGCCGAGGAGGTGGCTCTGGCTTCTGAGAAAATTCAGGGTTGGCTCGAGGGGGAGAAGGTCAAACGGATCATCTCCCGTCCCCCCAACCTGATCAACATCGTCACCGGCTAGTTGCCCCCTTTTTGCAAACCTCAGGTAGTAGCGCCTCGCAAACGAGGCGTCGGGAGTTTCCGGAGGAAACTCAAACCTGTTCGGCAACGCCTTGCAGGCGGTCATGTTCGATCAGAATCCGCTGATCCATGAACGTTGGACGTCTTCTCGTCGAAACCGCTCGGGATAGTGCGCCGCTTCGCGAGCTGATCCATCCGATCGAGCCGGAGAATCTGACGCTGCGGGCAGCCTCCCCGTTGATGATGAAGTTGTGGGGGCATGGCATCCAGGCCTTGACCATTAGGAGCTGGATATTTGTCGACCCGCGTTATCTCAACGGTGAGCGCCACCGGCTCGCACGTCTTGCCATCCATGAACTGGTTCACGCCCGCCAATGGAAACGGCTCGGCTTCTTTGGTTTCCTTCGACGCTATCTGACCGCCTATTTGGCGGGGCGCCGACGGGGCCTCTCCCATCGTGAGTCCTACCTCGCCATCCCACTAGAGGTAGAGGCCCGCCAGGTAGAGCTCGAGGTTCCCTGACCCACGGGAAGGCAAACGGCAGTCTTCCAACGACGCCGGTCGTACGCTAGTTAGGACTCAATGAGGGGGGAAGGGCCGAAGCGGGCGACGGTGACCGTGGTGATCATGGTTTCGGCAGTCGTTGTCGGAGCCGTTGCCGGAGCGCTCTCTCGCCAACCGCCGAGCATCGACGCGCCCGTTGCCTCTGATGTCGAGGTGACCGTGATGGGGTCGATCGACGTGCACGTTGCCGGCTGGGTGACCTCGCCCGGCGTTGTCACACTCAATGCCGATTCGATTGTTGCCGATGCGATCGCTGCTGCCGGGGGAATGCGCCCTGGTGCGCGGTCAGATCTGGTGAATCTTGCCTCGCCGCTCCACCCAGGGGAGCAGATTATGGTGCCGGGCCCAGATGCCACCGGCGTAGCAGCACCGGACGACGACAAGATCCATATCAACAGCGCCGGCATCGAGGAGATGGAGGCTCTCCCCGGTGTGGGGCCGGTGCTGGCGCAACGGATCGTGAGCTACCGGGAATCCAACGGGCCCTTCGACGTTGTCGAGGATCTCTTGCAAGTCCCTGGTATTGGCGAGGCAAAGCTGGCTTCGATCCGGGATTTCGTCGTCGTGCCTTGAGACTGGATCATCCTTCGTTACCGCCCCCGGTGTCACTCCCATGGCTGGCGGTGGCAGCTGCGGCGTGGGCCGGAGCTCTGGTCGTATCCCTCCTCAGCGCCCCTGCCCCAACCCCTCCTGGGCCGATCTCCGTGTCAGGCAATTTGGCCGTGGGCCCCGTCGAGGGCCGATTCGGCGCATGGGCCATTCTCGAAACCGCCGGGTCCGTCGTCTTGATCGACCTCCCCGAGGATTCCCCCAGTCTGGGTGTGGGTGACGACGTCACCGTTTTGGGTGACTCAGACGGCGCGCCGGGAACAGCACGAGGGAGACGATATTCGGCGGCGATCAAAGACGCAGAGGTCGAGAAGGTGTCGTCCCCTGCGCTGACTCAAATTGGGAGGACGGTGTCAAGTCATGTCACCGCTCGGCTCGAGCCGTTCGATCCCGGTCGCGGACTACTCGCCGGGTTTCTCATCGGAGACACCACGCACCTTTCGGACTCAGATGTGGAGGCGATGCGTCGCAGCGGATTGGCCCATTTCGTGGCGGTCAGCGGTTCCAATGTGGCGCTTTTTCTCGTCCTTGTCTTTGTTGTCACCGGGCCGCTCTCCCTCGGCCCGAAACGGAGGGCCGTTGTTGGCCTGGTCGGCCTGCCGGTCTACGCCGCAGCCACAGGGTTCGAGCCTTCGGTGCTTCGGGCGTCGTGGATGGCGGGGATCGCTCTCGCCGGGCGCTTGCTGGGCATCGCCCTCGAGGCCTGGCAACTGTTGTCGCTCGCAGTGATCGTGCTCATGTTTGCGGACCCTCAGTTGAGTACCAATGTCGGGTTTCAGCTTTCGGTGGCCGCCACGTCAGGAGTCCTTGCCGGGGCGCGGTGGCCAGTCAAACGCGGCAGGGTGAGGAGAGCGCTCGCTGTCACATTGGGCGCCCAGATTGCGGTGGCGCCACTGATGTTGATCTACTTCGGTTCGGTCCCGTTGTTGTCACCTCTCATCAATCTGGTAGTCGCCCCAGTGGTCGGGCTGTCAACGCTCGTTGGTGCACTGGGGGTCGTCGGCCCCGAGTTTCTGATCGAGATCGCCTCGGGCCTTGCCAGAATCGTCCTGGCCTTTGCTCGGGCGGCATCCCCGCTACCCCAGGTGGGCTTCCTCTCGGTCACACTATTTGGGGTCGCCACCGTTGTGATGACCCGCTGGCCTCGTCTTGCTCCCGGTATCGCCATAGCGGGAGCCCTCATCGTGGCTTTCGTAATCGTGAGTCCCCGCAAATTGCCACCCAAGGGGGCCGTCGTCGTCCTCGACGTCGGCCAGGGCGACTCCATTCTCATTCACGGGGGCGAGGAGAGGTTTGCCCTCGTTGATGGCGGCCCGGACGAGCAGTTGTTGTTGCGAAAACTGCAGGGCCTGGGGGTGCGGTCACTCGATCTAGTCGTATTGACACATGTCCATGCCGATCACGCGACTGGTTTGGTCGGAGTGATGCGTTCTCTGCCGGTAGGCAAGGTCTGGGCAAACCCACAACCCCACGAAACCTCTGCCTCCGCGCGTTTCATGGAGGCCGCAGCTGAGGTTGCACCCATCGAAGCACCATCCGTCGGAGAAACCTTCAAGGTCGGGTCGCTCACCCTCGAGGTGCTCGCGCCTCGCCGTCGCTACGCCTCACCAAACGACCAGTCGATCGTGCTCAAAGTCGTTGGCTCGTCACGTGAGATGTTGCTGACCGGGGACATCGAGACCTTCGCTCAGGGTGAGTTGGAAGATGTGAGAGCCGACGTATTGAAAGTGCCTCACCAAGGAGCGGCAACTTCCGATCCAACCTGGTTGGTGAATGTCGGCGCCGATCTAGCCGTCATTTCGGTTGGACCCAATCAGTTCGGTCACCCGGTCCCATGGGTTGTCGAAGTTCTGGAGGAAGCCGGGGCCACCGTGCTGAGGACTGACGAGGCGGGCGACGTGACCATCGGATTGTCCCAGCTCGACACCTCTGAACCGGTTTCGACTGCCGGGCCTTAGGCTTCCTCGAATGGCTGATTCACTTCGACTCGGATCGCACGATCTGCCGATAGGAGAGGTCACTCATGTGATGGGTGTGATCAACCTTTCCCCAGACTCCAAGAACACTCACACGGTCGCCAGATCGGTCGATGAAGCCCTCCTCATGGCAGATCGCTATCGGGCGTGGGGCGCCAGTCTCATCGATCTGGGAGGCCAGTCGTCGCACTACGAAAACGCCACGATTGCAGCGGCTGACGAGATAAGTCGCGTGGTTCCAACGATCGAAGCATTGTCAGTGGAGGGACATCTCGTTGCGATCGACACGTGGAAGCCGGATGTAGCCGAGGCCGCGCTCAGCGCCGGCGCTGTGATCGTCAATGACACCGGTGGTTTGGCTGACCCAACCATGCGCGAGGTCGTTCGGGCGTCAGGGACAGCCGCAATCGCGGTGTATGTCGAAGGGGAAAACCCACACGAGGTTGATGAGATCGAGATCAGCTCGAACAAGGCGCTGAGAACCTCGGAACGATTTCGGGTGTTGCTCGATGAACTGGCCGATGACGGGATAACCAACGTGATCATCGATCCGGGTATCGCACTCAACTATCGAGGCGACTACGAGGCCTACACCCGGATGCAGCTCGAGGTCATAGCCGAGTCCGAGTACCTCGCTTCGCTGGGGAAACCTCTGCTGATACCGATACCACGAAAACGTGACGGGCACCGTGTTGCCGCATACATCGCCCTCGCCCTGGAGCATCGTGCCGATTTGATACGGGTACACGATGTTGCGATGGCATGCGACCTCGCGCGCCTTTTCGGTCGGTCGGTCTGACTACCTTGGCGTCATGACCCTTCTGATCGTGTCCGGACCTGCCAATTCCGGGCCCGGGGAACGTGAGCAGATGCTGGAACTTGCTCAGAAGCACTTCGCCCAAAATGGCGTTGACCGAGATCACGTAGTTCGAATCGACGTCCCCGGGAAGGGCGGAGGCGAGGCCGGGGATGGCGGGGTACGGACCGAGTTGGAGCCGATGATTCCTCTGCTTCAGTCCGGCTCACTGTTCGGTGAACCCGAAGGGCTCGAGATTGTCGACGCCCAGAATCTCCAGAAGGCAGAGGCCGAGGCTCTCGTGGAGCTTCTGGGCTCGGCCGACCTCGGTTCAGTGGTCGTCGTGCTCGTCGCTTCAGGCGCTTTGGCCCGACCCGTTTCGGCAATCGGAAAGGAGTTGGGCTCGACTCTTTCAGTCAAGAAGATGTGGGAGCGCCAGGCCATGCAGTGGCTGGAAGCAGAGGTGCGGGAACGTGACATCTCGCTGGAGAAGGGGGCCGAGGAAGCGATCCTCCAGCGGTTTGGGACGGACACCGCTTCGATGAGTCAGGCCCTGGACCAACTCAAGGAAGTCAACGGAAAGATCACCGCCGAGCTTGTGCTGGATCGATTCAAGAACCGTCCGGACGAGCCGCCCTGGCATATCACCGACGCCATCGAAAAGGGTGACACCGGGACCGCCCTCCGCAGGCTTAGCGACTTCCTGGTGCACGGTCATCCGTTGGTCTTTCTCGCTGCACTGGAGGGAGATCTGAAGAGAAGGTCCCTCGCCGCAGCTGCTCCCGATCAGGAGACCTTCAAGTCGTGGGTTGGAGGCCGTTCATCCGACCGCCAGCTGGGCCGTCTCTGGTCCCAGCGTGGACGGGTGCGAGAGTCATCTCTGCGGAGAGCTCAGGATGCCCTGGTACGGGCCCACCGCGTGATCAATACTCAGCCGGACTAGATGCATCGTGTCACTTTGGAGCGGTTGACGGTTGCCATGTGTCGCTGGTACGGATGAGTCATCTCGTTAGAGCAGATCCGATCTCATCGAGGATCGCCGGGTCGTCGATTGTGGCCGGCATAGTCCACGGTTCGCCGTCGGCGATTTTGCGCATTGTGGATCGGAGGATCTTCCCCGATCGTGTCTTGGGGAGACGTCCAACGACAACAGCTTTCTTGAAGGCGGCGACGGGCCCGATCTGATCCCGCACCATGGTGACGAGCTCCGCTTCCACCTGAATTGGGTCACGGTCTGCACCAGCGTTGAGCACCACGAATCCGAGTGGTAGCTGACCTTTCATCTCATCGGCTACCCCGATCACCGCACATTCGGCCACGTCCGGGTGACTCGCGAGCACCTCCTCCATCGCTCCGGTCGACAGACGATGCCCGGCGACGTTGATGATGTCGTCGATCCGGCTCATGATGTAGAGGTAGCCGTCCTCGTCTTTGTAGCCGGCGTCCGCCGTGACGTAGAAGCCCGGGTAGGTCGACAGATATGCCTCTTTGTAGCGATCATCGGCATTCCAGAGCGTGGGGAGCGTGCCCGGTGGCAGTGGCAGCTTGATGACGATGGCGCCGATATCGCCGGGATCCTTTTCCCGGCCGTTGGCGTCGAGCACCCGAACGTCATATCCGGGCACCGACACGGCCGAGGAGCCCGGCTTGACCGCCAGCAACTCGATACCGACGGGATTGAGCGCCACCGGCCATCCCGTCTCGGTCTGCCACCAATGGTCGATGACAGGAACACCCAGTTTGTCCTCGGCCCAATGCAGTGTGTCCGGGTCACATCGCTCACCGGCCAGGAAGAGAGTGCGGAAATCCTTGAGCTGGTAGTTCTCGAGGTAGACGCCGTTCGGGTCATCCCTTTTGATCGCACGAAATGCGGTGGGGGCTGTGAACAGCGCGTTGACACTGTGTTGTGAGATGACACGCCAGAAGGCGCCGGGGTCGGGGGTGCCCACCGGTTTGCCTTCGTACAGGATCGTGGTGCATCCATGAATCAGCGGGCCGTAGACGATGTAGGAGTGACCCACCACCCATCCCACGTCCGACGCCGCCCAATAGACATCCCCGGGATCCATCCCATACAGATTCTTCATCGACCATGCCAGGGCGACTGCGTGACCTCCGTTGTCGCGGACAATGCCTTTGGGCTGGCCGGTGGTCCCCGAGGTGTACAGGATGTAGAGGGGGTCGGTCGCCTTTACAGGCACACAGCCAACCGGATCTGCCGTGGCAACGGCGTCCGCCCAATCGAGGTCTCTTGGCTCGGACATGACTGCTTCCGCTTGCGGTCGTTGTAACACCAGCACGTTGCCGACCTCATGTTGGGAGAGGTTCAGCGCCGCGTCCACCAGCGGCTTGTACTCGACTATGCGTCCCGGTTCGATGCCACACGACGCCGTCATGATCACCTTGGGGAGGGCGTCGTCGATACGTGTCGCCAATTCGTTCGAGGCGAAGCCGCCGAAAACCACCGAGTGGATCGCACCGATCCGGGCACAAGCAAGCATCGCCATTGCAGCTTCTGGGACCATCGGCATGTAGATGATCACCCGATCTCCCTTGACCACACCAAGGCTCGCCAAGGCTCCTGCAAGCCTGGCAACGTGATCTCTCAGGTCGCTGTATGTGAACTTCTCCACCGTGTCGGTCATCGGGCTGTCGTAGATGAGGGCGATTTGGTCAGCCCTCCCGTTCTCGACATGACGGTCCAAAGCGTTGTGGCAAGTGTTGAGCACACCGTCGCTGTACCAGCGATAGAGGGGTGCGTTGGTGTGGTCGAGGATCACCGAAGGTGGCACGTCCCAGTCGATGGCTCGCGACGCTTCTGACCAAAAGCCGTTCGGGTCGGCGAGTGAGTGGCGGTAGACATCGGCGTAGCTCATCGCTCTGAGACTATTGGGGGAGACGCGGCCGAGGGCGGGCTAGGCGATTCCGGCTGCAAAGATCAGCGGATTACGACCACATGTGATCGCTACTACCTGAGGTTTGCGATCAGGAGGAGATGGAGGCGGTCAGGCGTGATTTCTTGCGGGCCGCGGTGTTGGCGTGGAGGACGCCCTTTTGGGCGGCCACGTCGATCTTCCTTTGAGCTTCCCGGAACAGCTCGTCCGTGGGCTCACCGGCGGCGGCGGCGGTCTCGACCTTCTTGATGCTGGTCTTGAGATCACTCATGATCGTCTTGTTGCGCTGGCGTCGTTTTTCGTTCTGACGGTTGCGCTTCTCTTGTGACTTGATATTGGCCATTTGAAACTGAACTTCTGATAGGTGTCCCCGACGTCGGGATCGGGTCGTGACGCCGGAACGGAAAGGGTAACAGTGGCCAGTAGAATACGGCAATCCCTGTGGCACACCCATGACCGATCAAACGCGCATACGCAACTTTTCAATCATCGCCCACATCGACCATGGGAAGTCGACTCTGGCTGATCGTCTTCTCGAGCGAACCGGTGCGGTAACCGAGCGTGAGATGAGAGAGCAAGTCCTCGACACAATGGATCTCGAGCGTGAGCGGGGGATCACAATCAAGGCTCAGACGGTGAGGCTCGACTATCAGGCTGACGATGGCGAGAAGTATGTCCTCAACCTGATCGACACTCCCGGGCACGTCGACTTCTCCTATGAGGTGAGCAGGTCCCTCGCAGCGTGTGAAGGCGCCCTGCTCCTCGTCGACGCCGCTCAAGGAGTTCAGGCCCAGACGTTGGCCAACTCCTATCTGGCCATAGACGCGGGCCTCGAAGTGTTGCCCGCCATCAACAAGATCGACCTTCCGGCCGCTGACCCGGACAGAGCCGCCGCCGAACTCGTGTCGATTCTCGGAGGCGACCCAAACGAAGTCGTCCGATTGTCGGCCAAGACCGGGGCAGGCGTCGATGAGCTTCTCGAAACGCTCGTCCACTCGGTCCCGCCCCCGACAGGTGACGCCGATGCCCCGCTGCGTGCTCTCGTGTTCGACTCGTACTTCGACGCCTACCGGGGAGTCGTCTGTTACGTGAGGGTGGTCGACGGCTATCTCGACAGCGGCGAGTTACTGCGATTCATGGCCACCAAAGAGACTCACGACGCCGACGAGATCGGCTATCTCACTCCAAATGCAGTTCCCGTTCACAGACTGGGACCCGGTGAGGTCGGGTATCTGATAACAGGCGTCAAGGAGATCGATCGGATCAAGGTCGGTGACACCATCACCGCATCGCGTAGACCTGCGGACGAGCCACTTCTCGGGTATGCCGAACCGAAGCCGATGGTGTTCTCCGGCTTGTTCCCGACGGACGGTGACGATTACGAAAAGCTTCGCGAGGCTTTGGAGAAATTGCGGCTCAACGATGCCTCCCTCCTCTGGGAGCCTGAGACCTCGAAGGCTCTGGGTTTTGGATTCCGGGTCGGCTTCCTGGGGCTACTCCACATGGAGATCGTCAGGGAACGTCTCGAGCGGGAATATGACCTCGACCTGGTAGCCACCGCGCCAAGTGTCGCCTACCGGGTGATCATGCCCGACGGCTCCGAAAATGAGATCAAGTCGCCACAAGACCTTCCCGAGCCCAACGATAGAAAAGGGATCTCCGAGCCATATGTGAAGGCAATGATCCTCACTCCGAGTGAGTACGTCGGCCCGATATTGGAGTTGGCCACCGGTAGGCGTGCCGTTGTTGGCAACATGAACTATCTCAGTCCCGAGCGGGTCGAGCTCGACTTCGAGATCCCGCTTGCCGAGATCGTCTTTGACTTCTTCGATCTTCTCAAGTCAAAGACCAAGGGTTATGCATCACTCGACTACGAGCCGGCCGACTACCGGGAGTCCGACCTGGTCAAGGTTGACATCCTGTTGAACAGCCAGCCCGTCGATGCCTTCTCGGCGATCGTGCACCGAAACAACGCCAACGACTACGGGACGAAGATGACCGGCCGCCTTCGTGGTCTGATTCCCCGTCAGCTCTTCGACGTCCCGATTCAAGCGGCGATCGGCGGACGAATAATCAGCCGGGAGACGGTCAAAGCGCAGCGCAAGGACGTGACTGCCAAGTGCTATGGAGGTGACATCAGCCGGAAGAAGAAGCTCCTGTCACGTCAGAAGGAAGGCAAGAAGCGAATGAAGATGGTGGGATCGGTCGAAGTCCCCCAGGAAGCCTTTGTCGCCGCCCTCAAAGTGGACGACATCTGATGACACCCGAAAGAGCCGACGGCTTCGCCGCCACTGCTTCGGCCTACGTGCACATTCCTTTTTGTGCAGCCGTGTGCCCCTACTGCGACTTCGCGGTCGTCGCAGGCCGCGATGACATGACACAGAGGTATGTCGATGCGGTTGTCTCTGAAATCGAGAGGTCGGAGCCATGGCGCCCACTCGATTCGGTCTACTTTGGCGGGGGCACCCCGAGCCACGTTGATCCAGTGTTCCTCGCTCGTATTCTCGAGGCTCTGGCGGATAGACATGGCATAGCTGAGAACGCTGATTTGAGTCTGGAGGCAAATCCGGAGGACTTCACGGAGAATCGCGCTGCCCTCCTGAGCCAGATCGGGCTCAACCGAGTCTCGTTCGGAGCGCAGAGCCTCGACGGTGGTGTGCTGGTGATGCTCGGCCGCCGTCACAGAGCCGACGAGGTGGAGTCCTCGGTGATTGCGGCACGCAACGCCGGATTCGAAAACGTCTCGGTGGATCTCATATACGGCTCACCTGAGGAGTCAACCGAATCCTGGGTCACGACACTCGGCGCGGTCGTGGCCCTCGACGTCGATCATGTCTCGTGCTACGCGTTGACCGTGGAACCCGGGACGCCTCTGGCACGAGCCGTCAAGGCCGGTACAGCCCCACCCGATCCCGACATCCAGGCTGATCGGTACGAGAGCGCAGCGGAGATCCTCAGCGAAGCTGGCTTCTCTCGCTATGAGGTGTCCAACTGGTCAAAGCCCGGCTTCGAGGCTTCCTACAACCTGGCTGTCTGGGCGCAAGGCGAGTATGAGGCCTATGGCAACGGTGCCCACGGATTTCGTGATGGCGTCAGGTTCAGAAACGCCCGTCGTCTCGACACCTATCTCGAATTGGTCGATCGTGGCGACCTGGGGCGTGTCGGTTCTGAGCATATGAGCGGTTTTGACCTCGAGGTGGACCGGGTCTTCGTTGGGCTTCGGCGAACCGTTGGCGTCTCACACGGCGCCGGAACCCAAGCCCTTCTCGAGTCTGAAGACGGCAAGCGGTTGGAGGACGCTGGGGTCATTTCAAGTGACCACGATCGGCTCCGAGTGATCAAACCGCTGTTTACCGATGCGGTCCATCGTTCTGTTCTTGACTTGCAACGTCCTATCGTTTCCATTGAATCCAATGCTTGAAAATCGTCGGTCCGAAGTCCTCAGAGCTCTCGTCGAAGAGCACATACGCAATGGCGAGCCAGTCAGCTCGCGTTCGATCCTGGAACATTCGAGCCTCTCCGTTTCCAGCGCAACCGTGCGTAACGATCTGGCGGCCCTCGAAACCGAGGGTTTGGTCACACAGCCACACACCTCGGCCGGCCGCGTTCCAACCACTGCCGGCTATCGCTATTACGTCGACCATATCGGACCGGGGCAGCTGAGAGCCGCAGCCCAGAACAAGATCCATGGGTTGTTTGGTGAGGTCCATCTCGAGCTCTCCAAATTGCTCCGGGCAACATCAGACCTGCTTGCCGAGATCACCGACCTTCCCGCTGTCGTCGTAGCACCGGGGGTTGCCCGAGACAGGGTCCGTGCTCTGCACACGGTCCAGGTGACCAACGACCAGTTGCTGATCGTTGTCATCACCGAAGGGGGGCGTGTCGTTCAACAACGTGGACGCATCCGTGTCCCGGTCACTTCGTTGGAGGTTGAGCAGGCGCAACGAATGGTTGCGGCCACCGTGGTCGGTAGTGAGCTGGGTGCCGGTATCGACGTTGGCGAAGATACGTTGAACGAAGTAAGCGATCCGACACGAGAGGCCGTTCTCACCATTTGCGACGGGCTCCATTTGGCCGCAACGAGCTCCACTGAGATCTTTGTGGGCGGCACCCAGCGGCTCAACACCGCATGGCAGGATGTGGAGTCTGTTCAGCGGATTCTCGAGATCCTCGAGAGGGAAGCCGAAGTCATGAAACTGTTGGCTGGCGCCTCGGGCACTTCGATTCAGCTCGGGTCGGAGCTCGAAAACACCGATGTCGATCTCGCAGTCGTCTCCAAGACATATGAGACAGGCTCGGAGGGTGGTTCAGTGGGTGTCATCGGGCCAATGAGGATGAACTACAAGCGGGCCATCTCAGCGGTCGAAGAAGTCACCAAAGAGCTCGAAGACCAAATCGTCACTCGACACGACTAGCGCAATGGCCAGGGACTATTACGAGATACTCGGGGTTGATCGGGACGCGTCGTCGGAGCAGATAAAGAAGGCATTTCGCCGTATCGCCCGAGAGACCCATCCGGACACCAACCCCGGCGACCAGTCAGCAGAGGCGAAGTTCCGGGAGGCCGCAGAGGCCTACGAGATCCTTTCCGATCCCGAACGCCGAAACCGGTACGACCGTGGCGATGTGATCGATCTTGGAGACCTATTCAGCGGTCTCGGCGGCATCGACGATCTTCTGCGAACAGTGTTCGGGGACAGCGGGCTGTTCGGCAGCAGGGCACAGCGCTCCACGCGTGGTCGAGATGTTCTGGTCCGCTCCTCGATAACGCTGAGAGAAGCGTGCTTTGGTGCGGAAGCAGACCTGGAATACAAGACCCTGGCTGATTGCAGCCATTGCTCGGCCACAGGTTCGGAGCCTGGAACTAGTCGGGACAGCTGTCCCGACTGTGGAGGCGCCGGTGAAGTGAGAGTCGCTCAGAGGTCGTTTTTTGGGACGATGATGACTGTTCAGGCCTGTCAACGTTGTAACGGCGAAGGTAAGTTGATCACCGATCCCTGCATCGTCTGTGGAGGATCGGGTGCGGTGTCGGACACCGAAAATGTCTCAGTGGAGATACCTCCCGGCATCAGCAGCGGGACCCGGCTTCGCATCAGCGGGCGTGGCCAGTCCGGAGGGCGGCACGGCCCCTCAGGGGACCTGTTCGTCGAGGTGAGCGTCGCCGCCGACTCCCGGTTTGAACGTCGCGACTCCGATCTAGTGCACCGGATCCAGTTGGGCATTGCCGAGGCAACTCTGGGGAGCAGGCTGGACATACCCCTCCTCGGTGAGGAATCCTTGGAGATCGAGAGTCCGAAAGGCACCCAGCCAGGAACCACCTTCAGGATTCGCGGCGAGGGAATGACTGTTTTGGGCAAAAGGGGTCGGGGTGATCTACACGTTGTGGTCGATGTCCAGATACCTGAAGCGCTGACACCTGAAGAAGAAGATCTACTGCGTCGGTGGGCCGATCTACGGGACGAGCGAATAGATCGACCAGCGTCCACCTGATGAAACACGTACCCCATCTCGTCATCGCGGCGCCGTGGGACGGCGTTGAGATTGACTTGAATGTCGTTCAGTGGCGTCATGTGAACAAGGTGCTGCGCCTGAAACGGGGGGACCAAGTTACCTACACCGACGGCTTGGGCACCGTGGGGGAGGGTTTGTTGTCCGACCATTCGGTCCGTCGTGGCGGGGAGTCGACACGCGGCCGGGCCTCAGAGTTGGTGGTAGCGGTTGCGCCACCGTCCAACAAGGATCGACAACGTTTTCTCGTTGAGAAACTCAGCGAATTGGGGGTTTCGCGACTCCGCTGGCTGACCACCGAACACGGAAAGGACCGAGTGGCGAATCCGGCGAAGATCTTCTCGTGGGTCCTGGCGGCTGTCGAGCAATCGAGAGGCGCCTGGTTGATGGAAACCGACGCTGATCTGGTCTCTTGGCCCGATCTGGACGGCCCGGTGGTGGTCTGCGAGCCGGGTGGAAAAACCATGGTTGAGCGGCCACGAACAGTGGTCATCGGGCCCGAAGGGGGTTTTGGTGATGCTGAGGTACCTCAAGACATCGAGAGGTGGGACCTGGGGCCGAATGTGTTGCGGGTTGAAACGGCAGCAATGGTTGCCGCAGCGAGATTGATCGGCTGACGATGCCTATGGCAACCGCTGTCCAAACGTTCTAGGCTGTTGCAGCTGGGAGAAATGTGACCGAAGAATTCAACGTTTCCGTTGGGCAGCGTCTCCGCGCGGCGAGAAGGCAGCGCGGTTGGTCGCTCGGCGAGGTGGAAGCTCAAACCGTGGGGGAGTTCAAGGCCTCCGTGGTCGGGGCTTACGAGCGCGGAGAGCGTGCGATTTCAGTCCAACGCTTTGTGCGTATGGCAGAGATCTATGGCGTACCGGCTGCTGACTTGCTCCCCGCAAGCGCTCTCGTCGAAGGCTTGGTCATCGATCTCGATGCCTTGACAAACGAAGACTCCGGTGACTTGGTCGACAGGTATCTCGCGGCGATCCAACTTCTGCGCAAAGAGGCCGGGTCAAACGAGGTGAGACAGTCGGATCGAGCCATCATCAGCTCATTGCTCCATACCGTCGCACCCACCAAAAGCGACAAGGGTCTCTAGCTCAAGCCCCAGATCCCGATAAAATGGCTTTGGCGTCATCACAACGGCGTCTTCACCGTGTCCCTTGATACCAGCGAAACGCGTTTGCGCGTGCCAAGCCATCACTTGATGCTGGATCTGATCGGAGAATCCGATCGGCATCTTCGTCAGGTTGAATCCCTCTTCCCAGAGGTTCGATTTGTCGCGCGCGGAGACGAGGTCGTCGTTACCGGCGAAGAGGATGCCGTCGAGAAGGCGAGGACCGTTCTCGACGAGCTCTTGATCCTCGTCCAGGAAGGTCATGCGCTGGACGAAGGGCGTGTCATAGAAGTGGTGAAGATGGTTCGAGAGGAGGTTCCGAGCCCCTCCGGTGTCCTCAGTGACGGGATCCCCGTGGGCCGGGGTCGAATGATCAGACCGAAGACCCACGGGCAACAGAAGTACATGGAAGCGATCCGCCAAAACACCCTCACGTTTGGGATCGGGCCCGCAGGGACCGGAAAGACCTATCTGGCCATGGCTGCTGCCGTGGACAGTCTTCTCAATGGGTCGGTTCGTCGCATCATCCTCACCCGACCTGCCGTCGAGGCCGGTGAGCGTCTCGGGTTCCTTCCCGGCGATCTGAGCGCCAAGGTCGACCCCTATTTGCGACCCCTGTACGACGCCCTTTGGGACATGTTGGGGCCGGAGGAGACGGCTTCGCTCATCGAGCGGGGAACTATCGAGATAGCTCCGCTCGCTTACATGCGTGGAAGGACTCTGAACGACGCATGTGTGATCCTCGATGAGGCGCAAAACACAACGCCGGAGCAAATGAAGAT
>JBAVIK010000155.1:0-9895 GCA_049686815.1 Acidimicrobiia bacterium
GTGCTGCCTTGTGACGTCGTTTGAAGATTGCCATGCCCACATTTTCGGTGTGGATTGAGACAACCTCGAATCAATTGCCGGTCTTCCGGCTTATCGTGAGGCATCAATGACCGGGGTAACCGACCTCTTCGATCGTCCCGTCCGTGACCTCCGGGTCTCGGTCACCGATCGCTGCAACTTCCGCTGCACCTATTGCATGCCCAAGGAGGTCTTCGGGCCCGATCATGACTTCCTGCCACGAGACCAGCTGCTCACGTTCGAGGAGATCGTCTCGGTGGTGCATGCATTTGCCGTTCGGGGTGTGAACAAGGTGAGGATCACAGGAGGCGAGCCCTTGCTGCGGAAAGGCATCGTGGACCTCGTCGAGATGATCTCCTTGGTGGAAGGTATTGACGACTTGACTCTCACCACCAACGCCTCACTGCTGGCGAGAAAGGCCGAGGCCCTCAAAGCTGCAGGGTTGCATCGCGTCACGGTCAGTCTCGATGCAATGGATGACCCGACATTCCAAAAGATGAACGATGTCGGATTCCCTGTGGGGACGGTGCTCGAAGCCATCGACGCGGCGTCAGAGGCTGGCTTAGGACCGATCAAAGTGAACTGCGTCGTGCAGCGGGGTGTCAACGAGCATTCCGTGCTCGACATGGCTCGCTATTTCAAGAACAGCGGGCACATCGTGCGTTTCATCGAGTACATGGATGTGGGAAACACCAACGGCTGGCGTCTCGACGATGTGGTCCCCGCTTCGGAAATGATCAGCACGATCAACCGGGAACTCCCGTTGCAGCCGGTGCCACCCAACTATCCGGGCGAGGTGGCCAATCGGTTCCGTTACCTCGACGGCGAAGGCGAGGTTGGTGTGATCGCTTCAGTCACCAAACCTTTCTGCGGATCTTGTACTCGTGCCAGGGTTTCCGCGGAGGGCTCGATGTACACCTGTCTCTTCGCGTCGTCGGGTATCAGTCTTCGTGACGCGATTCGCTCGGGTGTCGACGTCGGCGAGGTCATCGCCGAGGTTTGGGCGAAACGCGATGACAGATACTCCGAGGTCCGGTCGAATTCCACCCCCCGCATCTCGGTCCCTGTCGAGATGTCTTACATCGGCGGCTAACTGCAAACCTTGTAGGTAGTTATGCAAACCTCAGGTAGTAGTGCCTCGCAATGCGAGGCGGGGAGTTCCTTCGGAAGGTCCAACCTGTTCATTCGAACAGGCGATCAAATACGGTCGCGATCCGCTCATCTATGAAGTCCCCCACCACCCAGCGCACCCGATGGACACTTGCCGTGACCGTCGTCGTGTGGACTCTGATCGCCTGGGGTGGTCGGATCGGGTTGCTCACCGGATTCGAAGATTGGGGTGCATGGATACGGATCGGAGGATCGATTCTGATCGGGCTCATCGCGGCCTTTTCCTTGGTTGTACCCTGGCTCTACCCGGTGACGCATCCGGTCCTGATCGTCCTGGCGATTTGGTCGTCGTTGGTCTGGGCGCGCAGTCTCTTCGTCACCTGGGTCGGATCAGGATCGTTCGCCTTCAAGCTGGTGCACACCATCCTGGCCGGCGGTTTCTTCGCCATCTCGTGGTGGGCCGCCGTCACGGCCACCCGAGGCAACCCGGTATCCGCTCCAGATCAACGTGACCGCGAGGAGCAGGGAGAAGGCAAACCCGCTGGCCTCCCCGAGGGCTAAGCCGGTCCCACCCCATGCCGCCGCCAGAGTCCCGGCGACAATGAGGAGATTGCCCCATACGATCCGCCGGTTGCGTTTCCAGAAACGGAAGATGCTGATCAGGGCGAGTAGCACGAGGATTGTCGTGCCCAACGCCCCTCCGATGATGGCAAACAATCTCGGGCCAAATCCGCTGGCGAACATGTCGTGGGGGATCCCTCCTTCCGGCAGGCTCTTTTGGAAAGAGACCGTCAAGGTGAGTGTGGTTGAGATGGCCGCGAAGGCTCCGATGACGATGGTCATTATGTGGCCGGCCCGGCGACCTGCGACCAGGAACATCGAGCCGAGAGCGAGCAACAGGATGTTGAGCACCGCACCGAACAGGTAGAACGTTCGGTAGACCGGGCCGGACCAGCCGATTGATAGGCCGATGAAGAGAGCCCATGTTGCGATGGCGAACATCGTCATCCCGGTTCCGTAGGCGGCTATGTGGGGACGTGGGCGTCGGGAGTAGTCCCGCCAAAGGTCGGCCGCGAACAGAGTCGCGGCGAGAGCGGCAATCAGGGCCAGTGCTGATTCCATCGACTGGAAGTTAAGCCGACCCGGCGAATACCTTGGCGTGGATCGCTCGAACCCTCACCAGGTCGCCCGTCTGATAGCTGGGTCTCGGGCCGAGACGAGACCGAATCCGCTGCCCGCTGGCCAGGACGACCGTGACCAATTGGTCATGGCCGAAGAATTCGGAATTGGCAACGGTGGCGTTTGGCGTTTCACCAATTGAGATCTGAACGTCCTCCGGTCTGACGATCACGACTACCCGACCTTTGAGGTCCGTCTTGAAACGACCGACATCAGTGTCGGCGTAGCCCCGATGTCCCGTCGCGGTGAGCGCGTCGGCGTCACCGAGGAAGTTGGCGATCCATGGATCGGCAGGACTGGTGTACAACTCCACTGGGGAGTCGACCTGGACGACTTTGCCTCGATACATCACGGCGACCAGGTCGGAGGTGGCGAGAGCCTCCTCCTGATCGTGGGTTACGAGGACCGCCGTGGTGCGGGTTTCGGTCAGGATGGATCGCAGTTCCCTCCGCACTCGATCCCGAAGGTTGGCGTCGAGATTGGAGAACGGCTCATCGAGCAGAATCACGTCCGGATTGGGGGCAAGAGCCCTCGCGAGCGCAACACGTTGCTGCTGACCTCCTGATAGCTCGTTGGGCATTCGCTCCGCCATCCGTTGCAGGCCGACGAGCTCGAGTACCTCAGCCGTGCGACGAGGACCCTCTCCTTTTGTAAGCCCGTACCCGACATTGCCGGCGACAGTCATGTGGGGGAACAAGGCATAGTCCTGGAACACCATCCCAACCCGACGTTTGTCCGGAGATACGAAAATCCCGGGTCCAAGGACCTGTCGCCCTCGTACCTCGACGGTCCCGGTTGCCGGTTCGAATCCGGCGATGACACGCAGGGCTGTTGTCTTGCCACAACCCGAGGGACCAAGCAGCGTTAGAAGGCTTCCTTCCCAGACATCGAGGCTGAACGCGTCCAGCGCGACCACGTCGCCATATGTCTTGGTCAGGCCTCTCGCCCGAATTGTCAGTCGATCAGTCGCTGAGGTCACGATATGTCAGGACCAAGAGTGGCACGACCGACACGGCAATGAGGGCAAGGCCCGCAACACTTGCCCGTGTGTAGAAGCCTTCCCCGGTGGAGCTCCAAATCCGGATGGCGAGAGTCTCGAAGCCGTTGGGCCGGAGGAGCAGTGTCGCGGGTAGCTCCTTCATCACCGACAGGAACACCAATGCTGCTCCGGCGAGAAGTCCTGGCCTGACCAGCGGGATCGTCACGCGTCTCAGGGTTTCCAGTGTTCCTCGTCCGAGTCCACGTGAGGCGTCTTCGAGATCGCGGCTCACCCTGCGAAGCGAATCCTGGGTTGTCGAGACCGATTGGGCCATGAACATGGCCACATACACCAGGATGAGGAGAACCAGGGTCTGGTAGAGGGGTCGAGCCCACTGCAGTGCGAAGGCGACGACCGCCACACCAACGGTTATGTGTGGCAGCGAGTAGATCGCCCAGGTGGCCGTCTCGACACCGCTCGACAATCTGGCGCGCTTCCAGACGGTCACCATCGCCAGAGGTAGCGCAACAACCGCGGCGAGCACAGCCGCTGTCAGTGATACACCAAGTGACCTCGCCACTTCATCAAAGATGGCACCGGTTCGCTGACCCGCTCCCAGCCCTCGAACAAGCCAGAAGGTCAAGACCGAGAGTGGAACGACCATTGAGACGAACACAAACGAACCGAGAAATGTCAACGACAGGGTCTTGGCGGTTGTCCCCAGGTTCAGCAGTGAACGGCGGCGGGCGGTCGTTCGGAGGTGATAGCCCGCCCGGGTCCGGGTTCGACGTTCCAGCAGGAGGATTGCCAGCGCCAGAATCATCAGAATCACCGACAAGGTCGCCGCGGGACGCCGATCGAGTTGACCTGCGTACAAGGTAAAGATCGCCCTTGTGAATGTGTCGTAGCGGAGCAGTGAGACAGCTCCGAAGTCGCTAATCGTATAGAGCCCGACCATGAGTCCGGAGGAAACGAGCGCCGGTCTCAGTTGTCGAAGGGTGATGGTGGCGAACACCCGGATCCTGCTGGCCCCGAGACCAGTCGCTGCCTCCTCTGTGGCTGGATCGATCTGTCTCAATGCGGGCGAGACGATCAAGTGAGTCATGGGTGCCAGGAAGATGGACAGAGCCAACCATGCGCCGACAAATCCGTACGGGGTGGGTATTTCGATGCCGACTGAGGAGAGAAGCCCGGTTGGCCCGGTCGCCCCGATGATGGTCAGTGCCGCAACATACGAAGGGATCACCAGCGGGAGTGCCGCCAGAATCATCCAGACCCGTCTCCATGGGATCGTCGTCCTCGATGTCAACCACGCGGTCGTCATGCCGAGGGCTACAGCGGTCACCGTCACCGCGATCATCAGAGCCAACGTCGCGACGAACAATTGGAGGAGGCGGTCGAGCGGTATCGGGATCCCGCCGCCCCCGGTGATCACCTGCCATATGAGACTCACCGGAGGTATCAACGCCGGCAACAAGATCACTGCCGTGGCCACCCACCATCCTCGTGCCGAACTGTGGCCCCTGCTCGGGGCCACAGTTGGGGGGGAGGTGGCGACTGGGCCCGTTGTCACATCTAGACCAGGCCGGCTTGGGAGACGAGACGGGTGGCGTCGTCCAAGACGTCGGCGAGTTGGGAGAGATCGATGTTTGGAGTGTTGATCGTGTCGAGTGGCGGGAGACCGTCAGCGGCGCTGACCCCAGCAACCAGAGGGTATTCGAAGGTCTCGGTGGCAAAATAGCTCTGAGCTGTCTCTGTCAGCAGGAAGTCGACAATCGCCAACGCGGCCACTTTGTGATCCGTGACGTCAAGAATTCCTGCCCCAGCCGGCATCAATAGGGTGCCCACGTCACCAGCCGGTATGAACCAATTCTCTGCATCGGTGCCTCCTCCTTCAGCACGAAGACGGTAGAGGTAATAGTGGTTCACCAATCCACCCTCGATCTCACCACTGTCTGTCGCCGCGACGATTGGGGTGTTCTCGGGGAATTCCTGTGGATCGTTGCCGGCAAGCTGCTCGAGCCATTCGAGGGTGGCATCTTCGCCACGCTCGAGGATCATTGCTGACACAAAGGCCAGGAACGAGCCGTTGGTTGGTGCGACCCCGATCTGGCCGGCCCATCTCGGATCAACGACCTCATCGATCGACTCGGGGAGCGGCGTTGCCACACCGGTGTTGTAGACAAAGGTGCGCACTCGACCCGAAGTGCCAACCCAGCGGCCGTCGCTGTCCCTGAACTTGGCATCGACCCGGTCGAGGGTTCCTGAAGGGAGGGCCGACATCATTGCGGCAACCGATCCCAGCGACGCTGGGTCCTGGGCATAGAAGACGTCTGCGTTGGTTCGGTCGCCTTCTTGAAGAAGGGTGGCGGCCAACTCGGTTGAGCCCTCGTAGCGAACCTCGACCTCGATCCCGGTTTCGGCGGTGAACATGTCGATCAGTGGTTGGACGAGTTCCTCGCTGCGACCTGAATATACGACTAGTGGGCCTTCAGCATCACCGACGTCACCCGTGTCATTGGAGCTGCATGCAGCGAGAGCAACGCAGACCACCGCCATGAGGGGAATCAGTCGTTTCATAGTTCGATCCTCTCGAGATCGTTCGGTACCTAACGATCTCCAAAGGTATTAGCACTACCGGCGTAGTGCAAATGGTTTTTCGAGAAGGTTTTGGTGAATGAGCTCGATTCAACCAAGAAGCCGGGTCAAGGCGAGATCGCCGAGAACCAGCAAGTCAACTTTGGAAGCCAGCCCTCGACCGATCTGGCCGTCGATCCAGAGCATCACCATCCCGTGCACCAACGACCACGCCGCCAATTCCCCACCCGCATCCTTTGGAGATGCTCAACGAGCTGGTCAGGGATTCGTCAACCGACGAGCAAGGGGATCTTGACTTCGGCCGGGTCGAGACCTCCGTGATAGCACCGAAGCCGCTTGTCGAAGCCTCTTGGCAACAAGACGCTGTTGGGCGACGCCAGCAGAACCGCTTCGCCTGCCCGGGAACGGGCGGCGGAAGATGGAGAGGGGCCGATCAGCTCCAGCGGGTTCGCCAAAACGCCACCTGTAGTCTCGGCGAGTTCGTCCATGAGCGAGCTATCTCCCCATAGGTGGACCCCACGAGTGTCACCGGCGAATCTGAGCGCTTCATATCGCTGATCCCGGATCAGGGTCTTCTGGTCTTCGCTGAACTCGAGTAGCCCGTGGTCAGCCGTGCCAAGGAGAGCCACCGACGGTGGGAGTGCGGCCGCGATGCCCTCCCAGACGTTGACTGCGGTTTTCATCGCGTCGGAGAACTCGTCACTACCCAACCCGAAAACATGGCCGGCGAAGTCGACATGAGGGACGTAGGTGAAGATGAATCGGTTCGGCGTCCCGGCCAGCTGTGCGGTCGCAGCGATCAGGTCGTCGACGTCCCACGCGGGCTCGAACCGTGCTCCTCGGTAGAGGACGCGGGAGAGGGGCGATCCGGCGAAGTCCCCGGGTTGGACGGTTATCGGTTCGACGCCGGCTGATCGCAGGCGTTCCCACAGATTCAGCGGTGGCAAGACAGACGAATAGTCGTAGACGACTGGCTCGCCACTCACAGACACCCATTTGAGTGTGTTGACCACCTGGTTGAGGTCGGGCATCCAGGCCAAGTGTGCGACCTGACCGTGTCGAGACGGGGGTAGCCCGGTTGCGATGGTGGCCAGTGACACGCTCGTGGTGGTCGGAAAAGGTGCGTCCAACTCGGCGGTCATCGCCCTACCTAGAGAGCTTGCCGCTTCGTGGCTCAGTTGCGCAACGCCGAGCCCGTCAAAGAGGACCAGCACGTATGTGCTCGCGTCCGGAATCCGATTTGGATGCGTCAGTCTGCTGGCACTCGACTGCCCGGATAGCCGGTGCTCGATTTCTGCCATGAGATTGACTAAGCCGTCGCCGTCGTATGAAGGACTTTTTGCCATATGTGGCAGGGTATATGCCTGACTTCGACCAGATACCCTTGCGGCGTATACTCGCCCGCGGTCCTGTCCCTCGACACTATTGAGGCATGAGCACGTACTTTGAGAGTTACTTGACAGTCGGAGCCTTCGCCGCTCTCGGTGTGGTGCTCGTGTTAGTGATGCTTGGCGTCGCAGCGGTTCTCCGACCGAACAACCCGAGCAGAACAAAACAGATGACATACGAGTGTGGCGTCGACCCGGTCGGTACCGGTTGGAGCCAGACGTACGTGCGCTACTACGTGTTCGGCCTCCTATTCGTCATCTTCGACGTCGAGGCGGTGTTCATATTTCCATGGGCAATCAACCTCGAGTCTCTAGGCATGTTCGGCCTTGTGGAGATGGTGGTATTCATCGCAATCCTCGTCCTCGGTCTCGTCTACGCCATCCGCAAGGGAGTCCTTCGTTGGGAGTAGTCCAGAAGTTTGGGGTACCAAAGCCGGTTTCATGGCTCCTCAACTGGTCCCGCAGTTATTCGCTTTGGCTGTTCCAGTTTGGTTTGGCATGCTGTGCGATCGAGCTGATGGCGGCTTCCGGACCTCGATACGACTTCATGCGCTTTGGCATCATCCCGCTCCCCGCGTCGCCCCGTCAGGCCGACCTGATGGTGGTGGCGGGGACTGTCACCGACAAAATGGCTCCGTCTGTCAAGAGACTCTATGACCAGATGCCCGAACCCAAATATGTGATTTCGATGGGCTCGTGCTCGAACTGTGGTGGCCCATATTGGGACTCCTACTCGGTTACCAAGGGTGTCGACCAGATCATCCCCGTTGATGTATACGTACCGGGTTGTCCTCCCCGCCCCGAGGCCCTGATGGAAGGAATCGTCCTCCTTCAGCAACAAATCAGAGGCGAAAACATCAAAGAGAAGTGGAATCAGGTTGACCTCGAGCCCGTCTGACACAGAAACAACTGCGCATCCGCTCCAGGCTTTTGCCGACATGGTCGCGGAGTCGGTAGGAGGAGACGCCGAGATTCTCGCGGATACCGTGAAAGTCTCGGTGAAGCCCGAGGCATGGGTGGAGACCCACTCAGCCGCGCGCGACGAACTCGACTTCGTCTTCTTTTCGTGGCTGTCCGCGATCGACTGGACCAACGATGTCGAGGCCGGTGACCCACTTGGGGATGAGGTCGTGGAGCGGATCGAGCTGTTGACCACAGTTGGTGACTTGATCGAAGGCAAACGCGTGACCTTCTCGACCTCACTCGATCATGAGAACCCAGTCATCGACAGCCTCATCGACGTCTATGCAGGTGCCAATTGGCACGAGCGTGAAGCTGCTGAGATGTTTGGCATCGATTTTCGTGGCCACCCGGACCTCAGCCACATCTACCTGCCAGACCACTTCATCGGCAACCCTCTTCGAAAGAGCTATCCACTACTCAGCCGTGAAGTGAAGCCTTGGCCTGGCACCGTGGACGTCGAAGGCATGCCGGATAAACCCTCGACTGAGAATCCGGAGGCCTGATGGTCCTTGATCAAGACGTCGTGCGTCACCTCAGTGAGGTGCAAGTCTCGGTCGAGCTCGAGACCGAGGACATGACTCTCAACATCGGTCCGCAACACCCCTCAACCCACGGGGTCCTCCGTTTGGTGGCCCGCGTCGATGGAGAGCGCGCCTATGACGTCAAACCCGTTGTCGGATATATGCATCGGGGTTACGAAAAGATCTCCGAGGTGCGCACCTATCCCCAGATCACTGCACTGATAAATCGCATCGATTGGGTGTCCGGGTACGCCAACGAAGTTCCATTCATCGTGGCTGCGGAGAAACTCATGGAGGTCGATGTGCCGCCGCGCGCCCAGTACATCCGTCTGATCCTCACGGAGATGGCCCGCATCTCTTCCCACCTCGTGTTCATGGCTTCGTACCCATTGGAGCTCGGCGCGGCAACACCCTTGTTCTTCGCCCTCCGTGAACGCGAGAGGGTGCTCGATCTGCTCGAGGGTGTCACCGGCGGCCGTTTCCACCCCAACTTCAACCGGATCGGCGGAGTCAAACCCATCGCCGGGGCGGGGCCGGTGACCAAGAAGACGCCACAAGATCTGCCTGCGGGCTTTCTTTCTGAGACCCGCGACGCCATGGATCATGTGGGCCACGTCGTGGATCAGATCGAAGACCTGGTCGCGGGTAACGAAATCATCCTGGCACGCACCAAGAACGTCGGTCTGCTTCCCCCGGAAGTGGCTGCCGCCTATGGAGTTTCCGGCCCGAATCTTCGGGCTTCAGGGGTGAAGTTCGATCTGCGAAAGGTCGAGGACTATCTTCCTTATGACCAGTTCGATTTTGATGTTGTGGTCGGACAAAACGGTGATTGCTGGGATCGATGGTGGGTCCGAATGCAGGAGATTCGTGAGTCAGCGAAGATCATCCAGCAGGCAATCGACGGGATTCCTCCTTCAGGACCGCTTCAGGCCAAAGTCCCGAAGATCATCAAGGTTCCAAAAGGCGAGACCTATGTCCGTGCCGAGAACCCGAAGGGCGAGATGGGTTACTACCTGGTTTCCGATGGGGGCACCGGGCCATATCGTCTGAAGATTCGCTCCGCAAGCTTCTCCAACCTCTCCATCCTCTCCTGGATTCTCGAGGGCGTCTTGGTCCCGGACATCATCGCGATCATGGGC
>JBAVIK010000156.1:0-9183 GCA_049686815.1 Acidimicrobiia bacterium
GAGGCGAGATCCGATTCTCCACACCGACAAAAGGTGACGTTTCAATGGAGCCCCGACGACGTCGGACGCGTATGGCAGTCCTACTTCAACCCACCCGGGGAGAACTTCAAGGTCATCGACCTCCCCAATTGCAACTACACCTCGGCGACCTACGACCGAATTGAGAAAGACGGCAAGACAGTGGGCTTCTCCATGTTCGGCGGATACAGCTTCAACGAACGGTCCGTTCTCTCACTGGGAGTCGTCGACCCCGACATCGAGATTGGAGACGAACTGACTCTGGTTTGGGGCGAGGAGGGTGGGGGCACCGCCAAGCCGACCGTCGAACCGCACGTCCAAACCGAGATTCAGGTGCAGGTCGTGCCAACACCGTTCTCGCGTGACGCCCGGGAGACATATGCAGCTGCCAGCTGGAGAAGCAAGGCTCTCTGAACGCTCATATACCCACCGCCTTGCCAAGGACACTCTCGGCTGAATGCGGTTCGCCGTCTTCGACCCATGCGATGAAGTGGTCGGGACGCACCAACACCACTCTTGTCCCGTAGCCTTCAGTAGTCGTCCGGACAACAGTCAATGGGATCTTCATCCGATCCGCCGCATCTTCAAATACCCTTGCAAGGTTGGGCTCGGACACATCGACGATGAGCGAGAATCCTGGACCAAGCATCTCGAACAAGCGTTGCTCTGATGAGAGCGGTGGCAAGTGATGACCTGGTCTGGCCGCGAATTCATGGGCGCCGACCGCTGAGGGTGACGATGATTCGGCTCCGGACACGATCGGAGAGCCCTCGTAATGGGGGGCATAGTCCATAACCCCGACATTGGCTCCGGTCTTTCTCTTCTCCCAAGCGAGGGCAAAGTCTTCACTGTCCAACACAGGGTTGTGCAGTCTGATGAACTCGCGGTCCTTTTCGATGAAGGCCTCAATGAAGTCTCGGGCGGTCGACTCGAAAACCGGTAGCCGCTCGTCGGTGTATGAGTCGAGGAGACGGGCACCGCCCCACCCACGCAGAACGCCATCGAGTTTCCAACCGAGGTTGCGGGCGTCTTCAAAACCTGTGTTGATCCCATAACCGCCGTACGGAGGGTGAGAGTGAGCTGCGTCGCCCGCGACGAAAGCCCGCCCATTCCGGTAAGTGCGAGCAATCGCAACCCGGAGATCCCAAAAACCCGTGTAATCGATATCGACGGGAAACTCGACCCCCACTGCCTCTCGGAGGACACCCAGGTAGTCGAGCTCATCGACCGAAATGTCGTCGGGAACGGGCGCGTGGAAGAACCAGCCCTCGCCAACATCGACCCTCCCCAAGAAACGCCAGTAACCGTCGAGATCGGGGTGTAGAACGTTGAAGAAGGCGGCCTGGCCGAATCGGTCCTCGAGTATCTGATGCAATCGCCTCGAGCGAAACACCAGGAGAACCATCCGTTTCTGATGGTCAGAGACGTCCTCCTCGATCCCTGACAGATCTCTGACAATGGACCGACTCCCATCACAACCGACGACGTAGACCGAGCTGACTGATCTATAGGGTGTCCTGACAACCACCCCGGAAGTGCCCAGCGACACATCTGTGACTGACTCGCCATAAAGCGTTGTGACGTTCTCGAGTTCCGACACCCGGTTTCTGAGCACCCTTTCCGTGAGGTACTGGGGTAGCCGCTCATTTCTGGCGAAGTAGTACTGCCCAACGTCGCTACGTCGGAACCAGGGGTTGGCGTATTCGCTCATCAAGTTGCCGTAGGAGTTGACCCCTGCCGCCGGATATCCGGCCGGCATAACCCGTGCCGAACGAACTCCTTCCTCGACTCCCCACGTTCGGAAGTGCTCCATGGTGCGTTGCGTGAGGTTTTGACCTTTTGGGATCTCGTGAAGCGTCGATTCCTTCTCGATCACCACGACGTCAATGTCACGCTGGCCGAGTTCGATGGCCAAACCCATACCTACCGGGCCTCCCCCGACGATGGTCACCTGGGTTGTCGTGTCAGTCACTCAGATCGGCCTCACTACTTCTGCTGACCCTATCGCTCACCCCGCCGTTCGCCTCCTGCTTTGATTCAGTCATGAAGATCTCATTCAAGACGTCACAGCAGGAATCGACCTGGGATCAGATCTTGGCGGTCTGGCAGGTGGCCGACGACATCGAGGTATTCCACGGCGGCTGGCTCTTTGACCACTTCTACCCGCTCTTCACTGAGCCGTCGAAGCCATGCATGGAGGCATGGTCAACGGCCGCGGCTCTCGCCGCCATGACAACACGCCTGCGAATCGGCCACATGGTCACGTCAAATACCTACAGGCATCCAGCTGTGGTGGCCAACACCATCGCAACCGTCGATCTGATCTCCAACGGACGTCTCGACTTTGGGTTCGGTGCTGGGTGGTTTGAGGACGAACACGAGGCCTATGGCATCCCCCTTCCGCCACTCGGTGAGCGTTTTGACCGCTTCGACGAGGCCCTGGAGGTCATCCATCAGCTGCTCACCAAAGACAAGGCCACATTCGAAGGTGAGCACTATCAGATCCGGAACGCGTTTTGCGAGCCGAAACCAAAGCAACGACCACACCCTCCTTTTGTGGTCGGCGGCAAAGGCGAGAAGCGGCTTCTTCGCAGCGCGGCGCGATGGGCTGACCACTACAACTACCCGGGAGCAGACCTCGAAGACTTCAGATACCGGCTCGACGTGCTCGACAGGTGGTGTGGAGAACTTGGACGCGACCGCTCCGAGATTGAGACTTCGCTGCAGATCCGCGTACACGACGTGGGCGAGGCAGTAGCCGAAGCCGCCGCCGCTTCCGAGGCGGGGGCTGATCACGTCATCTTCTTCCTTCCTCCCCCACCCACCGTCAAGATCATCGAAAGGCTCGGCGAAGCGTCCGTAGAGTTGGTGGATGCCTAGGAGCCGAACGCAGAAATACCCTGCCCCGTGAAGCGTCGATGCACTGATGAAGCCCGCCGTCAAAGCAACCGGTATTGTCGAAACGAGAGATAAGGAGACATGGTGACTGGCAAGAACCCATACGACGACATCCCCGGCACGACGGTGTTCGACGCCGAGCAATCCAGAAAGGGATATTGGCTCAATCAGTTCTGCATGTCGTTGATGAAACCGGAGAACCGTGAGCGTTTTCTCAGCGACGAGAAGACGTACCTAGACGAATGGCCGATGACAGAGGACCAGAGGGCTGCGGTCATGAGCCGGGACCTCAATCGAATGATCGAATTGGGCGGGAATATCTACTTCCTCGCCAAGATTGGGGCGACCGACGGCACCACATTCCAAGCGATGGCTGCGTCGATGACGGGTATGCCCGAGGATGAGTATCGGGCGATGATGGTTGCCGGAGGCCGATCTCCCGACGGAAATCGCTACACGAGCGAATGGGAGGAATCCCAATGAGCGCAACTGTCACGGCGAGCGTCTATTCGTCACATGTCCCCGCCATTGGGGCAGCAATTGACCAGAACCGGACCTCCGATCCCTATTGGGCGCCGTTGTTTGCCGGGTACGAGCCATCAAAGACTTGGTTTGCGGGCCACACCCCGGATGTCATCGTCCTGGTCTACAACGATCATGCAAACGCATTCAGTCTTGATTTCATACCGACGTTCGCCATCGGGACTGCTTCCGAATTCCCGATTGCTGACGAGGGTTGGGGGCCGCGTCCCGTCCCCACCGTGATCGGGCACCCCAAACTCGCCTACCACATCGTCCAGTCGGTCATTCCGGAGGGATTCGACCTGACCATCGTCAATCGTCTCGACGTCGATCACGGTCTGACCATCCCGCTTTCGCTGATGATGGGTCAACCCGAGAGCTGGCCGTGCCAGATCATTCCCGTTGCGGTCAATGTGGTCCAGTACCCGATTCCGTCTGGGCAGCGGTGTTTGGACCTCGGGAGGGCTATAGGAAGGGCGATATCGTCATACGACGAATCCCTCGACGTCCAGGTGTGGGGAACGGGCGGCATGAGTCATCAACTCCAGGGCTCTCGAGCCGGGCTAATCAACCGCGAGTTTGACACGGCCTTCCTCGACCAATTGATCGAGGACCCCGATGAGCTGGCCAAGAAGGACTACGTGGAATACCTCCGAGAAGCGGGCTCCGAGGGAGTCGAACTGGTCATGTGGCTCATTGCGCGCGGGGCAATGCCCAAGGGAGCAGTACCACCCTCGGTAGCAAACCGCTTCTATCACGTCCCTGCCAGCAACACCGCTGTCGGCCACTTGATTCTCGAGTCGACTCGGTGAGCATCGGGGTCGTTCTCGCCGGAGCAGGCGCCTTCGGACACAAACATCTAGACGCAATCGCAACCATCGACGACGTCGACGTTGTCTCCATTGTGGGTCGACGTCTCGAGCCAACCATGGAAGTGGCCGCCAAGTACGGGGTGGGCCATGTCACGACGGACCTCGCCGAGGCGCTCGACAAATCGGGGGTCGACGCAGCGATCCTGGCTACCCCAACCCAGATGCACTCGGCTCAGTCCATTCAAAGCATGAAGGCTGGCAAGCACGTTCAGGTGGAGATACCGCTATGCGACAACCTTGCCGATGGGCAAGCCGTTCTGGACACACAACGCGAATCCGGTCTCGTGTGCATGGTGGGCCATACCAGGCGATTCAACCCATCACATCAATGGATCCACCAAAAGGTCGTTGCGGGTGCGTTCTCGATACAGCACATGGATGTCCAGACCTTCTTCTTTCGTCGGACAAACACCAACGCCCTGGGACGACCCAGGAGTTGGACCGATCATCTGCTTTGGCATCATGCAGCTCACACGGTCGACCTCTTCGCGTACCAGACCGGTAGCAAGGTCGTATCAGCAAACGTCCTCCAGGGACCAATCCACCCTGACCTGGGTATAGCCATGGACATGTCCATCCAACTGCTGACCGAATCGGGGGCTTTGTGCACACTCGCCCTCTCCTTCAACAACGAGGGGCCCTTCGGGACCTTCTTTCGATACATCGGGGACACCGGGACCTATATCGCGCGATATGACGACCTCACAGATGGAAAAGACGAGCCGATCGACGTGTCCGGTGTGGACGTGTCGATGAATGGCATCGAGCTCCAAGACCGCGAGTTCTTCAGCGCCATCCGGGAAGGACGGGAGCCAAATGCGAGCGTTGCCCAAGTCTTCCCCTGCTACCGGACGTTGGACGAGCTAGAGAGGCAGCTGGCTGACTGAAGGCGGATACGCCCTGTCCAGATAGCGCCAGACCCAGTCTTCACCCGGCTCCACCGAGCCGGCCCGTTCAACGCGGGGACGAAACATTTGACCTTCCCGATCGCGATTGCTGTACTGCATGGCCACAACAACGCGCTCATCAAGAGCGGTGGAGGGACAGGCCCTGTGAAGCCGCGGCAACCGAGCAAGTCTTGGTGCCAATGCCTGATCGATGAGACTGCCGATGGCGGGTTTTCCCGCTCGCGGCGCTCCTCTCGAGCGCGTCACACATGCGAGCGAAAGGAGAACAGAAGATGGAGTTGACGATCTTCCACAGATCGCGGGCGCTCAGCGCCCACGCCTGTCGATGTCCGATGTCGATCGGCTGATCCGGCCTAGAGCCGTTTCGCCTGCAAGACCACATTCAACTCGACATTGCGGCGCTGTCCGAACAGCGTCTTGAAAGGACATCATGACAACAGCAACCACAACACTCAACGACGTGAACCTAGAAGCCGTCGGAAATCTCGTGTCGGCGATCCAGCAGGAGCCGACCAAGGCTGCAACCACCTGGTCGGCAACCGTCGATTGGAAGGGTGGATTTCGCTCAGAGTCGAAGAGCCGAGATTTCAATCCCATCCAATCCGACGAGCCGATCTCGCTTGGTGGTGAAGACAGTGCACCCAACCCGGTAGAACAACTGCTCGGGGCGTTGGGCAATTGCCTCGCAGTTGGGTACGCGGCCAACGCCACCGCAGCAGGAATCGAATTGAGAGACCTGAGGATCGTGCTGGAAGGAGACCTCGATCTCCACACTTTCCTGGGTTTGACCGACGGCAACGCCGGCTATGAAGCCATCCGCGCCACGGTATCCATCGATTCTGATGCGTCCGACGATGTGATAGGCGAGCTCCACGAGAAGGTCGTGGCGACGTCACCTGTGGGCCACACGCTGCAACGTGCCGTCCCGGTGACAGTGGACCTGAGCTGACAAAGGGCAATACCCGTGTCGGTGACGGGTTCTCAACCCAAACCGACACGGGGCAGCCCGCAAGAAGCGAGGAGCGTCATACTGATGACTCAAGATCCGAACTATGGCTTCGACACCCGGGCCATCCACGCAGGTCAGCGTCCTGATCCCGAGACCGGAGCCCGGGCACAGCCCATTTATGCCACAACATCATTCGTCTTTGAGGACGTCCAACACGCTGCCGACCTGTTCTCTTTGCAAACGTTCGGAAGCATCTACACCCGTATCGGAAACCCGACAAACGCCGCATTTGAAGAGCGGGTGGCAGCTCTCGAAGGTGGCCTGGGCGCCGTAGCGACATCATCGGGCAAGTCGGCTCAGCTGATCGCTCTCCTGACACTGGCCCGCGGGGGCGACCACATCGTGTCGTCAAATGCCCTTTACGGCGGAACCTTCATGCAGTTGGATGTCACTTTGCGACGGCTGGGCATCGACACAACGTTCTGTGATTTCGCCGATCCCGGTCAGGTGAAGGCGTCAATCAATGCCAACACCAAGGCTCTATACGCCGAGACAATCGGCAATCCCGGCTGTGACATCCTGGACATCGAGACCTATGCCGACCTGGCTCATGAGCATGGAATCCCCCTGATAGTCGACAACACGTTCGCAACTCCCTATTTGTGTCGCCCCATCGAGCACGGTGCCGACATCGTGGTGCACTCGGCCACCAAGTTCATCGGGGGCCACGGTGCCGTGATCGCGGGTGTGCTCGTCGAGTCGGGGACTTTCCCATACGACAACGGGAACTTCCCGATACTCACCGAACCTTCGCCCTCCTATCACGACCTCACGTTCTGGGAGAACTTCAGAGAGTACGGGTATCTGATGCGTGCCCGAGTCGAGGTGCTTCGGGATATCGGTGCAACCCTTTCCCCTTTCAACTCCTATTTGCTCCTGCTCGGCCTCGAGACACTGTCATTGAGAATGCAGCGACATGTCGAGAATGCAAAAGCGGTTGCCAGGCACCTCGTGGACCATTCACTCGTCGAGTGGGTGAGATATCCCATCTTCGACGACAATCAGTGGACCGAATTGGCGAAGAAGTACGTTCCGGAAGGCCCTGGAGCAGTCTTCACTTTTGGGATCAAGGGCGGCTACGGATCCGGCGTCGACTTCATCGAGAACGTGAACCTGGCGTCTCATCTCGCCAACGTCGGGGATGCCAAGACCCTTGTGATCCACCCTGCATCGACGACCCATCAGCAAATACCGCCGGAGGCTCGAGAGGCGATGGGGATCGGCGATGACATGGTCCGCATCTCAGTGGGGATCGAAACACTCGACGACATTCTCAGCGACCTGGACCAGGCTCTGGAGGCAACTCAATGACCGCTACGACCACAATCCCAGACGCCACCGCACTGGAACGTCTCCAGATCATCCAGAACTTCGACTCCGTCGCAATGGTGGGTGTCTCAGCCAACCCGATTCGCTCTTCGAACTTTGTGGCTGCCTACCTGGTAAGAACGCCTTTTCGCACGTTTCCAGTCAACCCTGCATATCCCGAGATCCTGGGACAGAGGTCGTACGAGACCCTCTATGACCTACCCGAAGTGCCCGACATCGTGGACGTCTTTCGACGTCACGATGCCATCCCCGAGGTCGTCGACCAGGCGATCGACATCGGTGCCAAGGTTGTTTGGCTGCAACTCGGCCTGCGTCACGAGGAGGCGGCGAGGAAGGCGCATGATGCCGGCCTTCTCGTCGTGCAGGACCGATGCCTCAAGATCGAACACGCCCGGTTCTCCGGGAGGCTCCATCTGAATGGTTTCAACACCGGCGTGATCACCTCGAAGCGTCGTCGACCGATCTGAAAGTGGAAGTTTCAGTCGCCACCTTCGGTCTGGACTCGGCAGCTTTGGCGATCCGGTTTGCCATCCGGCTGAAAATGGCCAGGTGGAATGGTTTCATCGCCAGCCAGTAGAGGCGGCCCATCAGCCCGCGCGGGACGAATATTGCGGTCTGACGCAGTTGAGACCCGTTGCGGGAATCCTCGGTCTCGAATGTCAGCCAGGCATCACCCGGCAGTTTCATCTCTGCATGGAGTTGGAGCGTCCTTCCGGGCTCGACGGTGATCACCCTCCAAAAGTCAAGGGTCTCCCCCGGCCGAATATCCTCAGGATGCCTCCGCCCTCTTCGCAGACCGACCCCACCGACGACCGAGTCGATCCATCCGCGAACGGACCATGCCCAGTTCATCGTGTAGTAGCCGGTGGTTCCCCCGAGACGGGCAAATGCCCAGAAGACATCCTCCGTTGATGCGCTGGTCTCAATCAGCTTCTCATCGGTTTGTACGGTTCCACCCGCCCACACCGGATCTCCCGGCAGAAGCTGAGGTGGGCGGGGTGATGTGTCAGACCAACGCGTCTCCACCATGTGCTCCGTGGACCTTCGCAACGCGCGCTCGACCGCCTCCCGGTAGCCGATCAGCCGCTCAACCGTCGATTCGGCGAATCCATTGTCGGAAACTGTCACCTCCACCCGAAGACTCTCGACGAGTGGCTTCGCCACACTCGACGGAAGCGGTGTCACCAGGCCAACCCAATGGCTCGACAGTTTCGGAGAGAGAAACGGCACGGGCAGGATCAGCCTCCGGGGAAGGCCGGCGACATCGGCGTAGATATGCATCATCTCCTCGTAGGTCAGCTGGTCAGGCCCGCCTATCTCCTTGATATGACTTGCCGAGCCGGGCTCGGAGATGGCCGCGACGAGCACGCTGAGGATGTCGGCTACTGCGATGGGCTGGCATCTCGTCCGCACCCACGACGGTGTGATCATGGCCGGCAGAACCTCAGTGAGATATCGCAACATCTCGAAGGACACAGAGCCAGAGCCGATTATCACCGCCGCCCGTAGCTCGGTCACAGGTGTGTTCCCTCCGGCGAGAATCGATCCCACCTCCTGACGGCTGGACAAGTGTTTGCTCATCGCGGAGCCCGATCCAAGACCGCCGAGATAGACGATCCTCTTCAGG
>JBAVIK010000157.1:0-3086 GCA_049686815.1 Acidimicrobiia bacterium
ACGTGGGCCCGGCCGACCGGTCAACAGGGAAACACTTGAAAAGCGACTGGCAAGCCTCAATGAGAAGATCGAAGCATCAAATGATCCACTCAAATCGGTTGATCTAATCCAATCGCGACTCGACACAGAAGACGCCTTGGCCTCTGTGGGTGACGGTAAGAGTTTCGAGGACCTCGAAGCCGGGTTTGTCTCACAGGTCAAGTCATATTCCGAGCGGAAAAGGGTCAGCTACACCGCGTGGCGCGAGTTCGGAGTCCCGGCTGCAGTCTTGCGAAGAGCTGGCGTGCCCGAAACCAGACGTCGCTAATCCCAGCCCAGTTCATGGAGTCGGGCATCGTCGATGCCGAGATGGTGGGCCACTTCGTGCAGCACCGTCTTTCTGATCTCGGTCTTCAACTCCGTGTCACTGAGCCCCAACTCCAGATGTGGTCGTCGAAATATGACAATCCTGTCAGGTAGCACCCCGAAGTAGTCCTCACGCTCGTTGAGCGAAACACCCTCGTACACACCGAGGACGTCGCCCAACTCGTCGGGCGGCTCATCCTCCACCACAACGATCAGGTTGTCGATCTTCTCCAGAACCCAATCGGGTAGGCCTTCGAGGCTGGCATCGACGACAGCTTCGAACTCGGCTTTGCGCACGTCGTCAGGTGACCGGAGCCGTGACGCCCATGTAGGCGCGGTGAGCGTTGGATTCGACCAGAACGCGTAGTCGCTGCACGGCCGTGTGGATCTCGAGAAATGTGTTGTAGAGAGGGGCAAGGCCAAAACGGAGGTTGTCTGGCGTCCTGAAGTCAGGAACGACGTTTGCCAGCTCGATCAATGCACGTGTGATCGGCCATGCGTCTTCATGGGCAATCGAAATGTGGGATCCGCGTAGGAGTGGGTCGGCCGGAGACGCAACCGAAAAGCCCAAATGCGAGAGATGGGTTTCGATCTGATCCATCAGGTACTCGCTGAGGGCGATCGACTTTTCCCTTATCGCGCCGATGCCGGCTTCCCGGGTGGACGCGATACCGGGTTCGATCGCAGCCAGGGACAGGATGGGCATCGTTCCGGTGTGAAAACGTCTGATTCCCCGGACGGGTTCGAATTCGAGATCGAAGTCAAAAGGAGAGACATGTCCCCACCACGCTGTGATCGGGTTGGTCAGTGTCTCCTGGAGGTCAGAGCGAACGTAGAGCCAAGCCGGAGATCCGGGGCCACCGTTCAGGTATTTGTAGGTGCATCCAACACCGAGATCGACGTTCGCCCCTGCAAAATCGATTGGCACCACCCCGACCGAATGGCTGCAGTCCCACAACACCAACGAACCGGCATCGTGAGCAAGTTTCGTGACCTGGTTCAGGTCATATGTGTACCCCGACTTGAACACGGTGTGGGATAGACACACCAGAGCGGTGTTCTCATCGATGGCCTTGGCCAGACCTTCAAAAGGTCCGTACCCGTTCCTGGACGGGACAATCTCCAACTCGTATCCGGATCGAGCTGCGAGGCCCTTCAACACATAGACGTCGGTGGGAAAGTTCAGATCGTCGGTGACGATCTTTGGCCGCCCCGGCCGCGCCTCGAGAGCTGATGACGCCAACTTGTAGAGGTTGACTGAGGTCGAGTCCGAAACGATGACTTCACCGGGACCGGCGCCGAGGAGAGGTGCAATGAGGTCACCGATACGCAGCTGCAATTCCCACCAACCCTCATTCCATGAACGGATGAGGCGTTCTCCCCATTGGGTGTTGGCCACAGCATCGATGGTGACCGCTGCCGTCTTCGGCATGCGACCCAGGGAGTTTCCGTCGAGATAGATCAGATCAGGGTCGGAGAATACGAAGCGATCCCGAAAGCTCGCTAAGACGTCAGCGCTGTCGAGCCTTGCTGCGTCGGAGTATCCAGCCACATCTGGGAAAGGCCCGAGATTCATCATCGATTCATTGTGGCACCACCGACTCGGGGATCGACTAGCGATCCGGCGCTCGTTAATCTCAGCGCCCCGGGCGGTTAGCTCAGTCTGGCTAGAGCGCTCGCCTCACACGCGAGAGGTCATTGGTTCAAGTCCATTACCGCCCACCGGATTCTCCACACAACTCCTGAGCTAGCGGAGGTTCTCCCCACCCCTCGTGTAGAGGCAACACCATTTTCTGTTCACTGTTGGGGGCATACGGTGAAGGTCGTGATGGGTTGGTTAGGAAAGGTGGAGCGCAATGAACCGATACCAAACGGCCGGCGTCATGTGGCTTATCGCGGCCGCACTGAGTGCAACGGCGACGGTGGTATTCCGGGAGGATACGACGTGGTTTGTGATCACAATCGTCGCGAGTGCGATTGCGGCCGTCCTTGGCATCTTGCTTCTCTTACGACCCAACAGGACGACAGGCCTTTTATCAGCTCTTGGTGGAATCGCCTGGGTCACGATGTACGCCGTTCTCATAGTTATTCAATCGGACGATGTCCAAGCATGGTCGGCCGATGCGGTCTTCCTGCTGGTCGGCGCTGCAGCATCGTTGATTGGTTTTAGTGGAGGTCGACAAGCCGCCCGATGAGACCGTGCCATGAATAAGCGTCGGCGGATCCATGGCATTTTCCCCAGCGGCCGGTTTCCAACGCCCCGCCAGGCCTGGGTTGTCTGGCCCGGCGCGATCATGCTGTCCATCCAGGTTCTGGTCGCCGCTTTCACCGCAGAGATCGGACCGCCCTACCCACCGGAGGAGTTGGCGTGGACCGTCGACAACCCCATCGGGTTTCTTCCTGGTTCTGTGCTAGTTGCCACCATCGCTTTGACGGTCGTGGTGCTCCTGGCGATGGCAATCGGCGGTGTTGCGTCATTGACGAGGAGATATCGCCGGTCGTCTGTCGTTGCCAAGGCGCAAACACGGTGGATGCTCTTCTCGACGATGATCCTTGGGGGAGCCATTCTTCTGATCGCAGTGACGGACGCTTCCCAGACGGCCGCAGGGGCGCTGATTCTCCAGGTTGCGTTCGTCAGCATTCCCATCTCGATCACAGTGGCGATAACCCGATATCGGCTCTTCGAGATCGACAGGATCATCTCGAGGACCGTCTCCTACGCCGTGGTTGTCATAGTGCTT
>JBAVIK010000158.1:0-2530 GCA_049686815.1 Acidimicrobiia bacterium
CGTTCGGTCCACCGTATTTGCCCGCGTTGGAGAGCAGGTTGCGAACGATCTGCCTGAAGCGGACCGCGTCTGCCCTGACCACCCCGGGCTCACACGATGCCTCGATGAAACTCCCAGCCCTCTTGAGGGACTCAGAGACCTCAGAAACCTCGAGATCAGGGCTCACGTCTTGGAAGGTGTACGACAGGGCTCCAGCGTCGAGACGGGCCGTGGTCAGCAGATCGTCGACCATCCGGTTGAGATCGAAGGATTCGCTGATCATCAGGTCGACCAGCTCTGCAGACGCTTCGTCCTCCTTGATGGTTGGTGTCTCCTCCAGGAGCATTGCAAGACCGGTGATGCTGGTGAGTGGTGTCCGCAGCTCATGAGAGGCGTTGGCGATGAACTCTTCCCGAGCCTCGGCGATCTGTCTTGCCGCTTCGAGCCTGCTCTCCAACTCAGTTTGACGTGCCTGGCGACGAAGCAGGTCGCGGTAGATGAAGATCACCGCAGCAGGGAGTAGAAATGCCACCAGGAACCTGGCGATGTTCCCGATTTGAGAGAGGAGGGCATCAGAGGTTCGCACACTTGCCCGAAGCTCGTCCCGCACAACGACGAGGGCTGCGACCAGCCTGTTGAACTGCGGGCCCAGATCGTCGGACACCAGGCTTGACGCCTCCCCGTAGTGATCTTCTTTGACCATGGCAATGCCTGCCACGGCCGATTCGACGAACTCACCGCCGACGGTCTCGACCTCGCCAATGTCGAGCTCAGCCTCCTGGAGCGCGGTGAGGCCAAGCCTCATGTCCTCGAGTGCCAGTTCGGCCTCGTCGATCGAGAGCTCGATGGCATCAGTCGAGTCGGTGCCGAACTGAACATCGACACTGCCAGCGTGAACTCCCAAGGCGAGCTGGGCACGGACGACAGTCGAAGAGCGTAGAACCTCGTTGGCGTCGTGTAGCGAGGTGGCGTCGCTGGTGATCTTCTGACTTCCGTATGCGATCGCGAAAACAAGCCCAACGAGCAGAAGCATCGCCAGACCTGCGACCAGGGTTATCGCCAGAGCGCGATCCCATTTGTTGGCGCCCTGCCGCCAAAAACGCATATGGCTACATCGGCGGATGCCCCAAATTCGTTTAGGGGCCGGAAGACCTACCGCCTGATTGGCCCGATATGACTAGTCACTAGCATTGGTGACGATGAGGTTGTGGGTCGCACGTGAAGATGAATACGGAACCGTGGAGACGCTCATGCGTGAGTATGTCGAATGGCTTCCGTTCGATGTGAACGAGTTCCAGGACTTCGAGAGAGAAATGCGGGAGATAGCGACCGAATACGGTCCGCCACGTGGTCTGGCCGTCCTCGCATCATTGGAAGACGAGCCAGCAGGTGTCGCCGGTGTTCGATCGCTGACCGGACGGACCGCGGAGTTGAAGCGCATGTGGGTTCGGCCCAACGCTCGTGGACGTGGCCTGGGGAAGCAGTTGGCCCGGCGCGCTGTATCCGAAGCGAGGAAGTTGGGCTACCGATCGGTGCGACTCGACACTGTCGCCGATGTCATGGGAGAGGCGAATCGTCTCTACGAGAGGTTGGGGTTCAACGAAATCGACCCCTACCGAGACAATCCACAACCCAGTGCCCGATTCATGGAACTCGACCTCGACGAGAGTTGACGGTCTCAGGAAGTCTCAGGCGGACGCAGGTATTCGAAATGTCCCGGGTCGGGTATGAGCCAATCGTGGCCTGAGGTGAATCCCCATCGCTCCATGACCTCGATCAATCTTGGATCCTGCGCCGATTCCACTCCTTCTGGGTTAGAGCCCATGTTGATGTCGACAGCCGCACCCCACGCATGCCGAGAAATGCTTCTTCTGTTGGCTATGAATCTCGGATTGAAGCAGCCGGCAAATTCGGCGGGGCGGATCAGAAATGAGAGGTTGCGATCAATCAGCTCTTCCATCGCACCCGATAGGGCCGGCAACAGGTTTCGGTGACATGTGACCGAGCCCAACAAAGGAACATCGACGGTGACGATGTTGGCTCGGGACCATCCGGGGTCGAGCTCAAAACCCTGAGACCCGTCCGGGCGATATTCAAACTCCCCGAACCGCTCCTTGATCAAGGCTTGGGGAAGAACGGCGTCCCCGTGTCGGAGCACCGGTGACTCGCCTGGGGCGCGCAGCCGGACCGAGACTCCGTTTGGGATCACCGCCCTTATAGCCGACTCGCTTTCCTTGCGGGACCCGCCGTAGCGCACTAGCAAGTATCGCTCCACGTTGACCCCGACAAGTTCTGCTCCTCTCATCGAAACAGCAGCTTCTGCTCCCCCAATCAGAACATCGTCGACCACAGCAGTGACTGCCACGGTGGATCCATTCTCGAGAGTGATCGCCCCACCCGGCCCAAGACCTCTCATCTGGGCTGCCGTTGAGCCCAACAGGATCTCCCCTGGATTGAGTGTCAGAAACGAGCTCAGATCCTTTTTGGTCAGGAACGCCGGGTAGGTGTCCGGATCGAAAGCCATCACCTCCAATGGGATGACATACCCATC
>JBAVIK010000159.1:0-18705 GCA_049686815.1 Acidimicrobiia bacterium
GCCCTTCCGACCACCTCGGGGAGAACCAGCAATTCGAGCATCAGATCTCGTTCCTCAGCTTTGGTCGGCGGAAGTATTCGCCCGGACAACAGCCCACGCTCCTCGGCGTTGCGCAAGATCGACTTGACCCTCACCGCCGCATACTGAAGGTAAGGACCGGTCTTTCCCTCAAATGAGCTGAATCGATCGAGATCGAAGATGTAGTCCGAGCTTCGGTTGTTGATCAAGTCACCAAACTTGAGAGCTGCGACGCCGACCTGCTCGGCGATTTTCTCCCTTTCGGCAGTCGGGTATGTCTCGGCGAGGTGTGCTTCGTCGAGTCTTGCTCTGGCGGCGTCTTTGACCATTTCGATCACATCACCAAGCCTCACTACACCACCTTCGCGGGTCTTGAAGGGTTTTCCATCGGGCCCGTTCATCGTGCCAAAACCAATGTGCTCCAGCCCGACCGCGTGTGAGACGACTCCCCCCTTTCTCGCTGCCCGGAACACCTGAGTGAAATGATCGCCCTGGCGATGGTCGACCACATACAGCATCAGATCGGCTTGTAGCTCTTCCACTCTCATTTGGACGGTCGCCAGATCCGTCGTCGAGTAGAGAAACCCGCCGGCAGTGGACTTGAGAATCAGTGGCGGCCACTCCCGATTGTCGCCTTGCTCTGCCACATCGACGACCAGCGCACCATCGGAAGCAACCGCAATGCCTGTCGTGGCGAGGTCGTCGGCCAGGGGAGCGAGCCGGTCTCTGACGTCCGACTCGCCGTACCAGAGGTCGAAGCTGACCCCGAGCGCTGCGAAATCCTCGCGTTGGGACGCCTCAGATACTGCCTTCATCCGTCGCCAGACTTCCAGGCTCTTGGGATCGCCCCCCTGTAGTAGCACCGTCGCTTTGCGTGCCTTGTCGGCGAACTCTGCGTCATGTCGGGCACGCTCCGAGGCTTCGGGGTAGATCCTCTGAAGGTCGGCGAGGGAGATTTCCGCCGGGTCCAAACCCTCCTCGCCAACCACCGTGATGAGGAGACCCATCTGAAATCCCCAGTCGCCAAAATGAGGGTCGCGAATCACGTCGTGCCCGGCGAAGCTGAAGAGTCGGGCAAGGGAGTCGCCGATGATGGTTGCCCGCAGGTGGCCCACATGCATCGCCTTGGCCACATTTGGTCCTCCGTAGTCGACAACCACGGTCATGGGATCCTGGGTGATGTCGAACCCGAGGTGAGTGTCGGCGGCGCTCCTGGCCGCCCAATCTGCCACAGCCTGGTCGGTCAGGTTGATGTTGATGAAGCCGGGTCCTGCAACTTCGGCCGCGGCGATCTCCTCCTGGTCGGCGAGGATGCCCACAATCGCCTGGGCGATCTCCCTGGGTGGCTTTCCGACACTCTTGGCGCCGGCCATGGCACCGTTGCACTGGAACTGTGCAAGTTCGGGACGATGCGACGGGACCACCTCGCCCAACTCGGGCTGAAGCCCAAGCGTTTCGAAGGCAGACCCGGCCAATGCCGAGAGATGCTTCTGCAATGACATCGCCGCGAGGTTAGGTCGAGCCTGGGGCGATCACCGTCGCTCAACACTCAATCGTCACTCAGCGGCAATGCGCATCACAGAGGTGTGTCCATTGCACCGCGGTGGCACGACCTGTCGTTGCCGGGCCCGGGCGTGGTCAATACTTGGCGAGCTCCTGAGCTCTTTCGACGATGGTCTCGGGTGTTGGGTAGAGGGAGTGCTCCAGGGAACCGGCGTAGGGCATGAGAGGGACGTCGGGAAGGCCGTATCTCTTTACGGGCGCGTCGAGCCATTCGAACGTCTTATCCGCGATCTGAGCGGCGATCTCCGCTCCATAGCCGCCAAACTCGTTGTCTTCGTGAACGATCAATGCGCGAGAGGTCTTTTTGACTGATGCCTCGATGGTCGGCCAGTCCAACGGTTTGAGACTGCGCAGGTCGATGATCTCGGGGCTGATTCCAAGATCCTCGAGTATTGGTGCAGCCTCGAGGGCGAAATGAGCCATCGCACCGTAGGCAATGATCGTCAAGTCGGTCCCCTGATGACGAATAGCGGCCTTTCCAAGTGGAATCCGGTACTCGCCCTCTGGGAAAGGACCTTTGGCCAGGCGGTATAGCTTCTTGGGCTCAATGAACATGACAGGATCCGGGTCTTCTACGGCAGTGTGGAGAAGCCCTTTGACGTCTGCAGGCGTCGATGCGATCACCACCTTCAGACCCGGCACGTGGGCGTAGAAGGCCTCTATCGACTGGGAGTGATACTGGGCACCGTGAATACCCGCCCCATATGGGGTACGTATCACGATTGGGCAGTGCCATCGACCGTCGGATCGATAGCTGACACGTGAAGCCTCAGAGACGATTTGGTCGAAGGCGGGATGGATGTAGTCGGCAAACTGGATCTCGGGAATCACTTTGTAGCCACTGGCCGCCATCCCGATGGCACAGCCGATGATGGACGACTCGGCGATGGGGGTGTTGAAACACCTCTTCGCACCGAACCTCTCGGTCAAGTTCTGGGTGGCTTTGAACACACCGCCCTTCATCCGAGCCACGTCCTCGCCGAACACGATGGCGTCATCGTGTCTTTCCATTATCTCGTGGAGCGTCAGATTGATCGCAGTTATCAGGTTCACCTGTTCACCGCTGGGCACAGTCTCGGGCTCGGTCGACGGGTCACCCGGCTCGATGACTTTGGCGTACACCCGACTGGTCGGTTCGTCGGGCTCGGCTGAGGATTCGGCGGCCTCGACCGCCTTGGCGAGGCGCGAGACGACAGATTCGTCAAGCTCGGTCTCCTGGGCCTCGGTGAGCAGGCGTTCTTCGATCAGATACTGTCGAAGTTTGGCCAGGGGGTCCCGCTTTCGCCAGGTCTCGACTTCCTCTCTCGTTCGGTAGAGGGTGTCGTTGTCGTCGGAGGTGTGTGCGTAATACCGATAGGTCTCTGCCTCGATGAGCGAGGGGCCCTCACCGTTCCGGGCACGACGGACCGCTTGTTGCATGGTCGAAAGAACCTGGAAGGGGTCGTTCCCATCGATGTAGTGGCCCGGAAACCCATATCCCTGGGCCCGGTCCGCGATTCGTCCGGCGACTTCTTCGGCGCTGGGGACCGATATCGCGTAGTGGTTGTTCTCTATGACGAATATGAGAGGGAGATCGTGGATGCCCGCCCAGTTCATCGCCTCGTGCCAGTCGCCCTCTGAAGTGGACCCCTCGCCGCCGTAGACCACGACGATGGCGTCGGTTCCTCCGGTCTTCAATCCCTGAGCGACTCCGGCGGCGTGTGGAAACTGCGTTCCGATCACCGAGGATTGTGTGAACACCCGTCGGTCGGGATCCGACCAATGGCTGGGCAACTGGCGGCCACCCGACATCGGGTCGCTCTTCTTGGCGAAGACACCCAAGAAAATCTCCTCAGGATCAAAACCCCAGGCCAGACCGACCCCCATGTCCCTGTAGTAGGGAAGGACCCAGTCCTTTTCCCTATCCAGGGCGAACACCGATGCAACCTGGACTGCCTCATGGCCCGATGCGCCGAGGACGAAGGCTGCTCGCCCCTGACGCTGCAGAGCCCACATTCGATCGTCGATACGCCGTGCCATCAGCATGAGTCGGTACATCTCGACCAACTCGTTGTCGGTGAGCCCCAGGATGCGATGGTCGAGGGTCGGGTCGGGAAACGCCATGTTCAGTTGCGATCGAGCCCGCTACGTCGGAACCGTCGAAGGTCGCCGATCTCCTTGATCCGCTTCTCGGCCACTTTGACTGCCGCCTGGTTGGGGTTGATCCCGGCTGCTTCGGCCTCTTCGAGGATGGTCAGCGTCGCCTCGTATATGGAGTCGACACGATGGAGGGCACGTGTCCGGGAGTAACCCTGCAACTCGTCGTAGACGTTGTGAAGACCCCCGGCGTTGACTACGAAGTCCGGCCCATAGAGGACTCCCCGATCGCCGAGGCGCTGGGCGTCTTTGTCAGTCGCGAGCTGGTTGTTTGCACTCCCCACAATGGCCTGACAGTTGAGCTCGGGAATCGTGTTCTCGTTGAGACCGGCGCCGAGTGCACAGGGAGAGAAGAAGTCGCACTCGACCTTGTGGATCTCATCCGGCTCAACCGCCTTGACATCGAAGTTGGTGACGGCGGCGTCGATCGCCGGGGGATAGGCGTCGGTGACGACGACTTCGGCGCGGTTCTCGATCAGAAGTTGGACGAAAGCCGAGCCCACCTTGCCAACCCCCTGGACTGCGAACTTCCGTCCCGCTATGTCCGAGTTCCCCCACAGCTTCTGTGCCACGGCGCGCGCCGCCGCGTAGAGACCGCGGGCGGTGACGGGAGATGGGTCGCCAGCTCCTCCCAAAGCAACCGAGTTGCCCACAGCCCAGCGAGTCTCGCGACGAACCATGTCGAGGTCGGTGGTTGTGGTGCCGACATCCTCGGCGGTGATGTATCTGCCCTGCAGAGAATCCACGATTCGCCCAAAGGCGCGGAAAAGCCGTTCTGACTTGTCTTGACGTGGATCACCGATGATGACCGCCTTTCCACCACCGAGATCGAGACCTGCCGCGGCCGCTTTGTAGCTCATTCCCTTTGACAGGCGGAGGACGTCTTGGAGGGCGTCGGCTTCTGAGTCGTATGGAAAAAAGCGAGTCCCGCCTAAGGCGGGACCGAGAGCCGTGCTGTGGATGGCAATTATGGTCTTGAGGCCAGATACCTTGTCGTGGCCGTAGAGGATCTGCTCATGCCCCTCCTTGGCTACTTCGTCGAATACGTGCAAGGGCCTGGCCTCCTCGTGGTCCGGGTGCGGCCTTTTGATCTTACAGGCGAGGGTCAGATCGCGTTATCGAGAACGCGTCTCCGATCGTGTGCCAGGATGGCCCTGTGACCAAGTCGTCGTATCTGCGCGTTTACTCACCTGAGGTGAGGGCCTCCGACGAGCCGGTGCCTCGATTTGTCCGTTCTTACGGGATTCTCTCCGAGGACGAGGGAGATGCTCAGTGGACTGTTGAGTGGCTGGGTCGCCGACTGGTCTGCCCGAGAAACCTTCGTCTCCGGGTTCTGGAGTCGACCGTCGCTTTCGCCAACTCGTTCCAAGGCATTGGTGTCGGTTTGGTCCCGGAGGAGGCGGCGAACGCCGCCGACAGGGAGTTGCGGGCATATCACCGGGAACATCCTGATCACCGATCGCACATTCTCACTTCGGCATGGCACGTGCCGGTGCGCTGGTTCACCGCATTTGATCCTGCTGAGAAGGAGATCTACGAGGGTCCCTCGGGCCCCCGCATCCGTTTCAGATGCGACATCGATGACGCCCGGTCACGCACCGTTGTTGCGCACGGGATCTTGGAGAAGCTCGGAGCCTTCCCCGGGCCGGCCGAAGAGCTCTATCAACTGATCGAATGGCTGGAGCCTTTCCCTTCGGGCTCGATGGTCGAGCTCGACTACGGGGAGGTTGCCGAGCTCTTCGATCCTGGCGAAATTGTCTTTGACGACTCCTGTGAGCTGGTCCAGGAGTCGCTTAGGGCGCTTCGTGAAGGTGACATGATGAGAGCCGGGGAGAACTATGGCCGGGTCGTTTCCCGGTGGGCCCCCGCCTTCAGCGTGACCTTCAGCAACTAGGTGTTCTGTTTCCCCTTTGGTGACAAAGATGAGCGGTTTACGACCGTGTATGACCGTCTGTTCCGCGAGCTGAACAGGCGCCTGCGGAGAGAGGCGCTACTACCTGAGGTTTGAGTCTTCTGGAACCGGGAACCGTTCCGTTTCTTATGACGTCCAAACTTTGTGAACAGACGCACAAGCGTCGGAAAGTTCACCTTTCTCCCCCAAGCTTGCGACGCATCTGCCTCCGCCAAGGAAGGCAGGGAGCGGTCCCAGCCACTTTCCCCGAGTGGCGACCCCTTCTCCTCCTCAACCGCTCCGCGTCGCAATTCATCGAGGGACCCGGAATCCCACCAATTCCGGGTCCCTCGATCACTTTCACCCGGTCTTGCGATTCGGACTCGATGACTGGCACCATTCCGTCGGTGAGTGTCCTCCCCACCTACCTCCTGCCCGACTCAGCCTCAGTGGACGACGCCGGACGTCTCTCGATCGCCGGTTGTGATGTGGTGGAACTCGCTGAGAGGTTTGGGACTCCGCTGTTCATCTACGACGAGCAGCATCTACGTGATCGGTGTCGGCAGGCTGTCGAAGCGTTCCCCGATGGTGTCTCCTACGCCACCAAAGCATTCGTTTGTGCCGCCATGGCCAGACTCGCAGTGGAAGAGGGAATGAACCTCGATGTGTCAACGGGGGGCGAGATACACGTGGCTTTGGCCTCGGGAGTGGAGGCCAACCGTTTGGTGTTCCACGGCAACAACAAGTCGGTTAGGGAGTTGCGCATGGCCCTGGAGGCCGGGGTCGGACGGGTCGTCATCGATTCCTTTGTCGAAATGGACAAGATCGAGGCCCTCGTCGCTGACGGGTGCCCAGTCCCGAATGTGATGATTCGGGTCAACCCAGGCGTTGAGGCGCACACCCATGACTTCCTCCGTACCGGGATAGCCGACTCCAAGTTCGGGATCTCGATCGAGGGGGGCGCTGCAGCGGCCGCATTCGAGAGAGCGACGTCTTCAAAGGCGATGGTCTTGGTCGGGATACACGCCCACGTAGGGAGTCAGGTGTTCGAGGTGGAGTCCTTCGACAAGGTGGTCGAATCCGTCGGTGAGTTCGTCTCCATGTTGGATATCGACGAATTGTCCATTGGCGGAGGGCTTGGAGTCGCATACAAGGAAGGTGAGAGGGCTCCGTCAATAGCGGAATGGGGGGCGGCGGTCCGGGAGGCCGTTGATGCCGCCGATATCTCTGCGAAGGTTGTGGCCGAGCCGGGAAGATCGATTGTCGCCCAGGCCGCAGTCACCGTCTACACCGTGGGAACGATCAAAGAGATCCCCGGGATTCGCACTTATGTGTCGGTCGACGGTGGGATGAGTGACAACCCGAGACCCGTCTTGTACGGAAGCGGCTACGAGGTGTTCCTCCCACGTGCCACCGACGTCGAACGAGATCGGGAGATTCGCGTGGTGGGCAAACACTGCGAGTCGGGGGATGTGCTCGTGTGGAGTGGGCACGCACCTTCCGATCTGGCGGTGGGTGACATCCTGGCGACACCTGTCACCGGCGCCTACGGGCATTCGATGGGCAGCAACTACAACATGGTGCTCCGACCGCCAGTTGTGTTCGTCAGTGGTGGCGAGGCACGCGAGGTGGTCCGGCGCGAGACGTATCAAGACTTGTTGAACCGGGACCTCGAAGTCTGAGTTAGGTTCTTCGTGATGCCATGGATCGACGCACCCCACGAGGACGAGTGGGATGAAGACCTCACTGATATGAAAAGTCAGGTTCTCGACCCGGTCTACGACCGTGTCGACTGGATCATGAGAATCCATGCTCTAGACCCCGGGAGCATGGAGGCGCACCACGTCCTCTATCGCCAGGCGATGGCTGGAACCAAGACTCTGCGCAAGGTCGAGCGTGAGATGGTGGCTCTGGTGGTGTCTGGGGTCAACGAGTGTCACTACTGAGTAACCCATCACCGGCGTGGTCTACGCCGGCTTCTTCGGGACGACGCCCTGGCCGAGAGAATCGAGAACGATTTCGAGACCGCCGGTTTGTCCGACAAACGTCTGGCGATGCTTCGCTACGCGGTGAAACTCACCGTCGCTCCCGGGAGCATCAAACAATCGGATATCGCCGACCTCAGAGCCGTTGGGTTCTCTGACCTGGACATTCTCCATATCGCTGAGGTCACGGGCTATTACGCGTATGCCAATCGCATCGCAGACGGCTTGGGCATACCTCTGGAGGATTGGATCCCCGACGCATAGGAGCGTTGCGACCTAGATCGACACTTCCCATACCCGGGCCGTCCAAAGCATCCTGCTACCACGCTGGGTGACGTTGATCACCTTCTCTTGTGCCATCCGAATGATCGCTGGATTCTCGGAGAGGGACGACGGCAGTGGAATTCTCTTCTCGCTCAGCTTCTTGAGCTTGCCAAACAGTGACCGGGCGGCATCCAAGATCGAGTTCTCGTCCTGGAGTGTGCCGGTCGGTAGGAACAGCTTCCCACCTTTGGTGAGAAATCTTCTCGCTTCCTCGAGCATCCTGACCGGAAGTTCCGAGCCGCTTGGCCCACCGGAGAGACCTGAAGGGAACCACCCCGATTCTCTGGCGAAATCGTCCGGTATACCGGAAACATCACCGATGACTACGTCTGCCTCCACATCTTCGGGGAGCGGGGCGAACATGTCGCCGTGATAGAAGCGGGTTGTTTCCGAAACGCCCTGTGCCTCAGCATTGGAAGTTGCAACCTCGATGGTTTCGCTCTCTGCGTCGACACCGTGAACCATCTTTGCGCCGAGCTTGGCTGCGATGATCGAGAGCACCCCCGTGCCGCAACCCATGTCGATGACCACGTCGTCTTTCTTGACCTGCATCATGTCGGCCACCATCGTCGATATCGTCGAGGGACGGAAAGTCCCGGGGGCGAGCTTCAGATCAAAGGGCCCCAGACGACCCTTCCAGGTGACCGTTTCGTTGTCCATGATCAAAACGGTACACCCAAGATCACTCCAAGTCTGCAGCAACGTAAATCTCGATCAGAATTCGGCCCCTTCTGGCATGATGCGCCGATGACAGCGGGATCAATCGACGACGATTCTCCGGGAGCGACGTGGGTGCCCGGATTGGAACAGGTGGGTCCCGAGTCGCTTCCCGAAATGCAAGCGATCCTCAGCCAGTGTTTGGCCCATCCGGATGACCGGTACACCGTTCACCCTGGAGATCTCGCCTGGTGGCTTCACCATTCCTTTGGCACTGACTGGGTCGACACCACCTGGGTGATACCGGGCGAGGCAGTCCTATCCCTGGAGGAGAACGATGGCGAGATCAACCTCTTCGCCCGTTCCAGCCAAACACGGATGGGACTCATCGAATGGGCGCAGCATCGTCTCGGTCACAAGGCCGAAGTCGGCTGGGTCGCCGATGATGACACCGAATTGGTGTCCTATCTGAAGGGTGCCGGCTACGAGCCCGCTGGTGTCTACCGCTCCTATCTCTGGAACCTGTCGAACACGCCGATACCTGGACCGTCGCTGCCCATCGGGTGGACTCTTCGACATCTTGGCGGCGAACACGAGGCTGACGGGAGGCGACACGCCGCACATGCCGCATTCGAGTCAACGATGGAGCCCGATGTTCATCTGGAGAGATATTTGAGATTCATGCGCTCACCGGTCTACGTGCCGGAGCGGGATCTGGTTGCCGTCTCCCCGGAGGGGATGATTGCCGCTTTCATGGTGTGGTGGGCCGACGACGACACTGGCATCGCTCAAATCGAGCCGTTTGGAACCCATCCTGACTTCCAACGTCTGGGCATCGGCCGCGCGCTGATCTACTTTGGCCTCGGGAGAATGCGGGAGGCAGGTATGACCGCCACCCGGGTTTGCACAAATGAGCCTCGCGACGCCGTTCACTTCTACGAGGACGTTGGGTTCGATGACGTCGGGCGTCTGCGATGGTGGAAGCCACCGGGTAACGCAATACCAGATCTGCAATAGGGTCATCTGATGACCGGTCGAGTGGTTCTACTGATGGCCAGTTCGCTGGTGTTGGCCGCGTGCACCTCCAATGTGGCCGAGCCCGTAGCCACCGAGCCGGGCAGACTCGTTGTGATCGATGGATCGGGAGATGTCGTCATCGTCGACCCCGACGGTGCCAACCAACTCGCGCTCACCGAGGACGGTGGCGATGGAGCCGTATACAGCCAGCCGATTTGGTCTCCGGATGGACAGAGGATCGCGTGGGGCCAACTCTCAGATGATGGGTTTGCCGTTGCGATCGGCGAGGTTGAGGAGACGAGGGTGTCCGAGGTCGCGGTGACAGGGCTTCCCTTTTATCTCTACTGGTCATCGAGCGGAGAGAACATCGGTGTCCTCCACAACGGTTCGTCGGGTCTCGACTTCGAGTTGGTCGATGTGGCGAATGGCACCGCCGAGGTTGTTGGTCGGGGTTCTCCCTTCTACTTCTCATGGAACCCGTCGGAGGAGCAACTCGTAACACACGTTGGGCAACGGACCTTCGATTTGATCGAGGCGGGTGGTGACAAGTCCAACCTTGGAACGACCGACCCGGGATATCTCGCTCCGCAGTGGACCAACGCCGGCATTTTTCACGTTGCTGGGGAGGGTTTGGTGATCGAAAACGACGGGAATCGCCAGGTGATTGCGGACGTTGGGGAATTCACCACGTTTGTTGCCAACGGCCAAGGCACCCACGTCGCACTGCAGACAACCAGGGGGGCTCCGGCGATATCGGTCGGGCTGGTCGATGTGGAGGTCGCTCCGGTGAATGTCGTGGTCGTGGTGGACGTGAAATCCGGTGAGACCCAAGTCGTCTCGTCGGAGCCGTCTGTGGGCTACTTCTGGAGCCCTGATGGAGAGTCACTGCTCATCTTTGCCGCAACCGGCGGCGGTGTTCAACCGTCTGTGTGGACCGACGGAGAGGAGCTCGTCGACCACGTGCCTTTTCGTCCCTCGCTGACCCTGGTGAGGGATCTGCTCCCCTTCTTTCCCCAATACGCTCAGTCGATGAGTTTTTGGGCAGCCGATTCGTCAGCCTTCGCCTACCCCACTGACGATGGTGTCTGGGTGCAGACCCTCGACGCCGAGCAACCGACTCGAGTATCAGACGGCATATGGGTGGCCTGGTCGGGGTGATCTCGACCCCCCTATCGTCCATCTGATGCCAACCGAGACGAACAGCTATCGCCCTCTCGAACACAGGGTTGCTCTGATCAGCGGGGGAAGTAGGGGCCTGGGGGCTGCAACCGCCAAGCTTCTATCGCGCTGGGGATGCAGGGTGATCATCACTTATCGAGAGCGGGAGGATCTGGCGAGCCGTGTCGTTGAAGAATGCTCCAGTGCTACTCCCGGCGCGCGCGCGATCAGGATCGACCTCGTCGACGAGGCCAGTGTCCGAGAGGGTTTCGGTGAGTTGGTTGGATCCGATGGGCGGCTCGACTACCTGGTCGCCAATGCCGCCGCGACAGCGTTGAAACCGCTCATGGCCTTGAAGATGCATCAGATCGACAAGACATTCGCCATCACCGTGCGCCACTTCATCTTGATGGTTCAGCTTGCCTATCCGCTTCTCGAGAAGTCAGGTGGGCGGGTGATCGCGGTGTCGGGTGCAGACTCTGTCGGGTTCATTCCCACACATGGGTTGCTTGGCGCCGCCAAGTCGTCGATGGAAACCCTGGTCCAGTATCTGGCCTGCGAGTTGGGACCCGCCGGAGTGACAGCCATGGGGGTGCTTCCGGGCTATGTCGACACCGACTCGATCAGGATGATGACAGGGCCACTGTATGAGCCGATGAAGAAGGTGGAGATCGAAACGCATCCTCTACGGACGGCTGCCACAGCCGAGGATGCCGCCGAAGCGATCGCCCTCCTATGTCTCGATGAGGCGCGCTGGCTCAACGGCCAGATCGTCCGCAACGACGGCGGCGGGTTGTTTGCGATGCAGGGCAGGTTCTTTCAGGTGGCCGCCACCGGAGATGCGGGCGCAGGCAATGAGGACGCTCCGATCATTGGCATCTGATGGTTGAACCAGGGCGTTCCGTGACCATCTCCGGTGCAGCCGGGGCGTGGGGGGACTCATCACTCTCCACCGCCCAGCTTCTTTCCGACGGCCGCTCCGACTACATGATCTATGAGGGTCTGGCTGAGATCACGATGGCCATCTTGAGCAGGGCCGCGGCCAAGGATCCGTCGATGGGCTATGCCACCGACTTGATCGAGGTCATCGCCTCCAATCTCGACGGCTTCATCTCCAGTGGCGTTCGGGTGGTGACAAATGCTGGTGGGGTAAATCCCGGTGCGGCGGCCCGACGAATCCGCGAAGCAGCCGACGTCGCCGGGCTATCGGTATCAGTCGCCGTCGTGACCGGCGATGACCTCACGCGAACAAGACATGATCGCGACCGGGCCCTTTCCGTGAACGCGTACTTGGGTGCGAGGCCGATCTCTGCCGCGCTCGGGGCGGGTGCGGACGTGGTGGTCACAGGTCGGGTCGCCGACTCCGCATTGGTGCTCGGTCCGTTGTTACACGAGTTTGGCTGGGACGAGCCCGATCTCCTGTCAGCGGGGAGCCTCGCCGGGCATCTCCTCGAATGCGGGCCGCAGTCGACCGGCGGGCTGCTGACCGACTGGGAGGACACGGTCAGTTGGGTGAATCCCGGCTACCCCATCGCCGAGGTGAGTCGTGATGGCACATTCATCCTCACCGCGTCTGCTGACAGCGATGCGATTGTCGATGAGCGAACCGTGACCGAGCAGCTCCTCTATGAGATCGGTGACCCGGCGGCATACGTATTGCCTGACGTAGTGTGTGATTGGCGTGAGGTAACCGTCGAGTCCCTCGGAGAGAACCGGGCTCTGATCTCCGGCGCACGAGGACGACCCCCGACGCCCACCTTGAAGGCGTGTGCCCAACTCGTGGACGGGTGGCGTGTTCAGTCGCTGCTGTTTGTTGGTGGCCGGGATGCTGTGGCAAAAGCCGAGCGCGCCGGGCGGGATCTCATCGAGCGGGGGCGGAGGCTGCTCGCTGCCGCCGGCTTTTCCGATTTCGAGTCGACGAGTGTCGAGGTATTGGGAGGCGAGGCAACCTACGGTCCACATAGTCGTGCCACCGGTGCACGGGAAGTCATTCTCAAAATCGGGGCCCGCCATGAGTCACGCGAAGCTCTGGCCCGCTTTGTCAGGGAGATCCCCTCCCTGGGATTGGGCGGTCCGCCAGGGGTGACCGGGGGAGGGGCCGGGCTGCCGAGCCCGAGCCCACTTATCCAACTCGACTGCTTCTTGGTGCCCCGAGACGAGGTCACGGCGCGGGTCGAAGTCGACGACGTGGACGTCGAATTCGCCGCGCTGACCGCGGGGATTCCGCTCAGCGTCCGTGAGCGGGTTGCCCAGGTCGAAGGACCACTCACGTTGGGCGAGACCGTCGAAGGCCCTCTCATCTGGATTGCCCACGGCAGATCGGGTGACAAGGGTGCCGATGTCAACATCGGGATCAGAGCTCGTCATGCCGACTTCCTCCCGGTGTTGAGAAGTCAGCTCACCGGAGACGTCGTGGCCGCCTGGCTTGCCCACCTCGATGCCATCAGTGTCGTTCGGTACGAGCTGCCCGGCGTTCAAGCGTTCAATTTCGTGCTCGAAGGAGGTCTCGGAGCCGGAGGCACCGCTTCGCTCCGCTTCGACCCTCAAGGAAAGGCGATCGCCCAACAGCTCCTCGACATGCCGATCTCGATCCCTGTTGAGCTAATCAATCACCCGGCGGTCAGGCGCCCGTTGTCCCGCTGACCTGGGCGTTCTCCCGGGCCTGGTTGATCTTGCTCGAGTTGAGCCGCGGCAGGCAATAGAAGTAGAGCCCAAATGTGATCGCCGCCGTTATCAGATATGGACCTCTGAGCGCCCACTCCCTACCGACCACCGGCTCTAGACCTGTCACCAGAAGACCGCCGAGAAGTGACCCGATTGGCATCATTCCCCAACCGACGAATCTGTACACCGAGTTGACCCGACCCAGGAGCTGATCGGGTATCAGGCTTTGACGAAGTGACACTGTGATGACGTTCCAGATCACGCTGGTCAAGGCGCTGAGAAGTCCCATCGTCCAGAAGACCCAGAACGATGAGGTGAGACCTCCGATGAGGATTGTCATCGCCATGGTCAGGATTGCCACAAACAGGGCACCTCCTTGGCCGAGCTTCCTCGACACGGTGTGCGCCACCAGGGATCCGATTACCCCGCCGGCGGCCACTCCGGTCATGAGAAGCCCGAATCCGGTGGCGTCGAGATCGAGGACCTCCTGGGCGAATAGCACCAATGTGGCCATGGTCATCATGAATGTGCCGTTGAGGACTCCGAGAGCGATGGCCATCGGTCTGAACAACGGGTGACGCCAAAGCCATGAGACGCCCTCCTTGAGTTCCGCCCAGAACTGTGGTTCAGCGGACTCCGCGCCCCTGGTGAGACGTGGTGAGAACTGGCCGGCAATCATGAAGACGAGTGCTGCTGCGACTGCAAAGGTTGCAGCATCGACAAAGAAGGGGAGAGCGAACGCAACGGCAATGAGCAGTCCGGCGAGCGGAGGTCCGACGAATGAGTTCATCACCATCTCCGCTCCCCAGAGACGGCCGTTCGCCTTTTCGAGCACCTCTTTGTTGACCAACGAAGGCATCAATGTCTGCGCGGCGTTGTCCCGGAGCACTTCCGCCGTGCCGAGCAGTAGCACTGCGAGATAGACGACTCCAAGCAGCATGCCGGCATTGCCAGGCACTGAAGCGGCACCGCTCGCCACTTCCTCGGGCGAGGAGAGCTCTGATTGTGAAGACAGCACTGCCAGAGCAACGCCGAAGGTCACGACGAAGCGGATCACATCCATCCAGGCGGCGAGTTTCCTTCGGTCGACTCGATCGGTGATGACCCCTGCGGGTAGTGAGAAGAGCAGCCATGGGAGCCTGGAGACGACAGCGACGGCAGCAATGTGAAAGCCGCTTCGGGTCAATGCGGATGCCAACCACGGGTATGCGATGAGAGCGACACCGTCGCCCATGTTGGAGATCACAGATGCTGTCCACAGCTTCCAGTAGTTGGGGGAGAATCGTTGACTCATGTCGCGGACTTGACTTCTTGGGCTGGGCCGTCGGGGTCGGGGAGCCTGGGCTTGGCCGTTGGGTAGAACCCCACGACCAGTGCGTAGGTGGTATCACCACCACGTTCTTCTCCGGCGAATTCCTCGGTCAGCTCGATCAGCCGCTTTGACCATTCGCGCGCCCTTGATTCGGGGATACGGGCGTAGCGGAGGGTGCTCAGTGGAGTGTCGTCGCCCTTCTCTCCGATTGAAGAAGCCGCATTGGCGTACTCGGAGGCTGCGGCGGTGAGGAAGAACTCGGGCGCCACCGAGGTGTCCTGATTCATAACACCGCCGAGGAGAAAGGTCCGGGCTGTCCGGCCGTAATATTTCGCTTCGATCGCTCGCACCTTCTTGGTGCGAACCACCCTGATCAGACCCTGCTCGGCAAGAACCGAGACATGGTGACCGATTGTGCCTTTTGGCTTGCCCAACGCTTCCGAGAGTTCCTTGATGGTGGCGGAGCGCTCGCCAAGAAGGTCGATGATGTCACCCCTCGTCTCCTCGAGGAACGCCCTCATCTGGTCTGGCTGATCCAGCTCCAATGTCTCGGCAAGCTCGTAGTCGGGTGCTTTATGGTCGGCTATTCCCGTATGATCGACTATTCCGGTCCGTTTGTCAAGCGTCGATGATTTTCGCTAGTCCCCGAAACAGATTTACCCTCAAAGCGGTCATCTCGAGGGAGCCAGTCTTCGCATCATGAACCAGCGAGTTCTACTTATTGCCGTTGTCATCCTGACGGGGCTCACCGCATGCAACGGAGAAGCTGGAAGCGACGCCAACTCCAGCCCGACGTCGGTTGTCACAACAACGACCACCGAGGCTCCGGTGGTTGTTCCCAGCTCTACACCATCTACAGCGGTCGCCACAACCAGCACCACGCAATCGGGTGAGACGCCGATCGAGATCATGATTGTTGGTGGAGAGCCCGAAGGCGGCGCCAAGGACATACGTGTCGACCTTGGGTCGAAGGTCCACATTGTCGTGTCCGCTGACAGCGAGGAGCACGTCCACGTGCACGGGTATGACCTCTTCTTCGACGTGACTCCCGCGGAGCCCGCCGACATCGAGTTTGTGGCAGACGTGCCAGGTGTCTTCGAAATCGAAGTCGAAGACACCCATTCTTTGATCGCCGAGTTGGAAGTCAGCTGAAGGCATTCACGACGACGGGTACCGTTCAAACGTGATACCTGGTGTGACGTGAGGAGACCAATTCGGGCCGGAGCCCCTGTGGTGCTCAAGGTCGGATCATCGAGCCTGGCTGCTCCTTCTGGTGGCTTGGACCCTGCTGCGATCGCACGGGTGGCCAGCCAGGTTGAGTCGGTGTGGTCCAACGGGCATCCGTGCGTTCTGGTTACTTCAGGGGCCGTTGCAGCCGGGCTGCCCGCGATGGGGAGAAGCGACCGACCCGACGATCTTCCGGGTCTTCAGGTAGCCGCCGCTGTCGGGCAGGGCAAGCTCATGGAGCTGTATGGCGCGGAGTTCGGATCGAGAAGTCGACTCGTCGCCCAGATTCTGATGACACGCGATGTTCTTGCTCGCCGTGATCAGTACTTGCATGCCAGGGAGGCGCTCGAACGCATGCTCCAGCTCTCGATACTCCCGATCGTCAACGAGAACGACACGGTTGTCGTCGACGAGCTTCGTCTTGGTGACAACGATCGTCTCGCCGCGATCGTCTCTCATCTTGTATCTGCGGGAATGCTGATCCTTCTCAGTGATACCCCAGGGTTGTACGCCACCGATCCCTGGTATACCGATGAGCCCGAGCTCTTGTCTGCAGTTCGGTCCACTGATGAGATACTCGACACGCTGGGAGAAGGCCGATCCGGTACATTCGGCTCCGGTGGAGTGGCCACCAAGGTTGCGGCAGCCCGCATGGCGGCATGGTCGGGAATACCCACGGTGTTTGCTCCCGCCTCGGACACGGGAGCAGCCCTCAGAGCGGTTCGAGGGGAGGAGATCGGTACTTGGGTCGAACCCCATCATTCGAGTCTGTCGGCGAGAAAGCTCTGGATCGGATTCGGGCTCCCTACGCGCGGCGACCTGATAATCGACAACGGGGCCGGACGGGCCCTCGCCGACGCCGGGAAGTCTCTTCTCTCCGTCGGCATCACCGAAGTGATCGGTTCGTTCGATCGGGGTGACGCGGTTGGAGTCAAATGCGATGGTGCTCAGATAGCCAAAGGTCTGGTGCGGATGGATTCGGACGAGATCCGCCAAACGATGGGCAAGCACAGTTCGGTTGCCGGAGGCGCCGTCATCCATCGCGACGATCTGGTGGTCCTGACATAGGATCACACCGTGGCTGAGATCCTCAACAAACTCGCGCCCGGTACGCCCATCGTTTATGGCGGAAACCGGGTGACCACGGTTCCGGATGAGCTAGCGGCCTCTTTCGAACCGGGGGACAGGCTCATCGTGGTCCAGGACACCGGCGACCTTCTTCACGTCCCCGCAGTCGCCTGGTCGATTGCCTCCGGGGCCGTTGACAATGCTGTGGGGGCGTTTGCTGACTTGGGTCTGGTCACCGATGACCAGATCTCGGGGTTCTTTCGACTATTCGCCGATCGTCTCGAGGACGACGATGTCTTCTCGAGCATTGCCTTGGCCAACGAAGCTGATGTGGAATCGGCCAAAAGACGTGATCGGTCGACGACGCGGCTGGTCCTGACTGATCGGATGCGTCATGACATGGTCAACGGTCTCCGTACCTGGGCGGCGACGGACGGGGGCCGCGGCCACGTCGTATCCACGATTCATCACGACGAATGGGAGCTGAACCAGATTCGCTCCGGTCTCGGTGTGGTCGGCTTTGTCTTCGAGGGCCGCCCGAACGTGGTAGCTGATGCCACGGGTGTCATTCGGGGAGGAAACACGGTTGTCCTTCGGATCGGCTCCGATGCTCTCGGAACGGCTAGGGCGATCATCCAACACGCCCTCGACCCGGCACTGAGTGACGCAGGGCTTCCGATTGGCACGGTCTCGTTGGTCGACACCAGTTCCAGGGCCGCCGGATGGGCGATGTTCTCCGACCCCAGACTCGGCCTTGCCGTGGCGAGAGGCTCGGGGCCCGCTGTGTCCCAGCTTGGCTCGGTGGCGCGTCAGGCCGGTATCGCGGTCAGTCTTCACGGCACCGGCGGAGCCTGGATCGTGGCGTCCGAGACGGCCGACCCCGATCATGTTGCCAGTGCCGTGGTCAACTCGTTGGACCGTAAGGTTTGCAACACCCTCAACACGATGTGTGTTGTCGGGGCCCGCGCTGAGGACATCATCCCGGTATTCCTCGAGGCCCTCGATCGGGCCGGGGCACATCTCGGGACGAGCCCGAAACTCCATGTGACATCGGAGGCTCGGTCTCATGTGCCCGAAAGCTGGTTTGTCGAGACGACCATCGAGCGAGCCAGTGGACCGGTCTCGGAGCCGAAGACGGAGCTGATCGATGGCGATTCTTTGGGTGTGGAATGGGAATGGGAGGGGAGTCCCGAAGTCACATTGACCGTGGTCCCAAACGTCGAAACAGCCGTGGCGATGTTCAACGAGCAGAGCCCGCATTTTGCTGCCTCTCTCATCTCGAGCGACCCTCAGGAGCATGACCGGTTCTTCGAAACTGTCGACGCTCCGTTTGTTGGCAACGGCTTCACCCGGTGGGTCGACGGGCAGTACGCGCTGAACCGTCCCGAGCTGGGATTGTCCAACTGGCAGTTTGGGAGACTGTTCGGGCGTGGTGGGATTCTCACCGGCGATTCGGTGTTCACGATCAGGGGGCGAGCAACCCAGTTCAACCCCGACCTCGGTCGCTAGGTGACGACCGGGCTCGGGGTTCTAGGGTCTACGCCCTTGATCACATTCCGAAGTCGGAGCTCCCGGTGTTGGTAGGCACAGTCGAAGTAACTCTCTTCGTCCTGCTGGTGATCATCCTGGCAGGCCCCCTGGTTGCGGAGAGATTCCGGATCCCGGGAATGCTGGGGCTCATCTTC
>JBAVIK010000160.1:0-11002 GCA_049686815.1 Acidimicrobiia bacterium
GGTCAGGAGAGTCGCTTTGTCGACAAGTCGATCGACACGATGAGCCCACAGGACCAGGAGGCTCTCCGTTCTCCCGAGACGCGCAGGTGGTTCACTGAAACGATGCGCGAGTCGTTCGAAAGCGGCGTTCGTCCCGTTGCTCGAGAGTCAGGTCTGTATCGGAAGTCCTGGGGTTTCGACCCGATCGATATCAGGGTCGAGGCGCGGCTCTGGCACGGCCTTGCCGACCGCACCGTCCCAGCGTCGGTGGGTCACTGGATGGCGGAAAGAGTGCCGAACGCGCATCAGGTCGTCTGGCCTGAGCACGGCCATTTCACATGGATGGTCTCCGACGAGGCGGTCGATGTATTCACCTCCCTGACCATGTGAACCGTCGACGGGACGGGCCAGGTGGCCACATTCAGGCGCACCGGCAGCATGAGCTTGCCCTTCTACTTCTTGGTCGGTTTGGGTTCGAGAGTGCCGATCCATTCGTAGCTCTTGTCGAACCACTCCGTGAGTTCGTCCGTCTTCTTCAACAGATCCGTGGGAACGGATAGGTATCCACGCATCACGCTCCCATACTGAACGACCGGGCCGCTCTCGTGGAGAGCCAGGAACTCGTCCTGATCCTCATCCGATAGACGAAGCGCCATCGTGCCGTCGGCATCCAAGAAGCTGAACATGTGGCCGTTTCGAGCGGTATACGGATTCTTCGCACCCTTCAATCCCGAATCGCCGCTGCTGCCGTCCACCACTGCGGCGTAGAGCTCGAGCGCCTCTGGCGGCCCCTGATAGTCAGATCCCCTGGGCACGATCCACCTTCCTCTGGTTGCGTTGATTCGTGTCTGCGAGACGCTCAGATTCTCAGCTGTCAGACCGTCAACATACTTGAGATCATTGCTGATTACCGAAGATCCAGGGCACTCGTAGTCGTCTGTATCGTTCGGTAGTAGCGATGATCAAGACTGACTCGATGCTTTTTGAGTTCCGATGTCGCTTCTGGCTGCCACCCCGGGCTCATGGGTGACGTGATCGAGGACAGGACCGTGAGTTTCCTCGAGCTGTTTTGTGACCTCGTTTACGTGGTCGTGAACAGCCGAGCTGCTCACACACTCGCCGAGCAGATCACCTGGAGAAGCTTCGCTGAGTTCGTCGTGCTCTTCGCTGAGCGGCTCCAACCACAATCGGTTCGTCCGCAGCAAATCAGGATCGTTGGATTGCACTGTCCCATTTTGTCAAGCCGTGGGACAGCGCACATCTCGCATGATGTCTCCGGCGACAAACTCGGCCTATTCCACGAGCTCGAGGTCGCTTTTCACGGGCGACCAGGGGCGCCGGTCAAGACTGACTTGTCTGCCTGACCCGCCGGCCTGACCCACCATTTGGCACGCATTCCGACGACGACCGCCGCGACGGCCGCGGTCACGACTGTGGCGGACCAGTACATCTGGGTCCGGTCTACTCCCTCGAACAGCAGAATGGTGACTCCTCCCGCAGCGTTGACGGCTGCGTGCATCACGAAAGCGATCAAAACGCTCTGTTTGGTTTGGACGAAGACTGCAGTGAAGAGGACCGAAACAATCACGATGAAAGCAGCATCTGCCCAGGGCAGATCACCAGTTAGGAACAACGGCAGGTGCCAAATCGCCCAGAGGACTCCCACGCCGAGACTCGCCAGAAGAGGAGAAGACCGGCCCAGCATCCGTGGTAGGGCGTAGCCTCGCCATCCGAGTTCCTCCCAGGCGCCGGCGAATACCCCGACAATCTGGAGCAGGAACAACCTCCCGAACTCGGTCCAGTTGAGGATCGGGCCATTGACAACGCTCGCGCCGACGAGCACGTTCATCCAGGCTGCCAAAGCAAACACCACAAGCGGACCAAACGCTGCAACGAGATACCAGCGGAATCCCACTCGCCAAACCAGCACCATCCGCAACAGCTGGACAACACCGGACCGACCGTCGATGAGCGCCGTCGCACCGATGGCAGCGATAGACGGCCCGGGTGGGAGCAGCCCGGCGGGCCAGGAAACGATCAACGTGAGAACATAGAAGGTCGTGATCGGCCACCGCCGGAGAAATGCTCTAGACGGGTGTTGCCAATTGCGGTCAGTCATCGGACACCCACCGCGGTCACTCCGAACTGGCGGCAGGGAGTAGGCGTCCCCTAACCAGAACGACGGCTACGTCGCTGATCATGGAATGTCGACCTTGTTGACGCGAGTGGCGACGCTTCGCTCCCTCACGAATGCGGGCAATCGACCGAGAGCGTCGGCCTCGTCGGCGGCATCGACCTCCCACCAGATCTCGTGGCCCCCGTTTCGGCACGAAGAAGGCGTCTGTTGTCCGCGGAGCGGGCTCTCGAACCCCTTCCACGCGGCATAGGACGAAGGGCACTCCTCAGGCTGATGGTGATGTTGGAGCATGAAGGAGGGCATGAACCTGAATATGGCGTGCACGGCGATGGGCCACATCGGGGAGGCACCCTGATCGACACCCTGAATATGAGAAATGCCAGGATTAGAACGTCCGGATCTCTACCTCGGTTGGTCGCCTCGTTCCAAGGCTCGAGCGACTTCGACGCGCGACGAGACGCCGAGCTTGTTGAAGATATTGCGCATGTGTGTTTCCACTGTCTTGGTGCTGAGAAACAGTTCCTCGGCAATCTCGCGGTTGGTACGACGGTCCAATACGAGCTCGGCAACTTCGAGCTCGCGTCCGGTCAGCGACTCCAGGCCAATCGAACCACCTCGACCAGGAGCGCTTCGTCGATGGGTGGTCGCGTGTCCCAGTGCGCGGAGGTCCGCTTCCACCTGATTCCGATAGCGGACCGCTCCTAGAGCCTCGAACTCGTCCACCGCTATCTCGAGCTGGACGATGGCCTCGTCTCGGCTGCCCGAAGCGACCAGTGAGCGACCGAGGAGCGCCCGCGACACGGCTCCATGGGTCCTGGCCCCGATCCGATCGGCCTCGGCCACCGCCGACCGGGTGTACTCGACTGCTTTGTCGGGGTATCCGTCGGCCAGGGCCATTTCGGCGTCGGCTCGATCTGCCATCAGTCTGGTCAGCCCAAGCCCGTGGTCTTCGGCCTGTTGGCGCAGCCGGGCGGCAGCCGTCTCGGCTTTGCCATGATCGCCAGCGGCCAGGCTGCATTTGGTCAGCAGCTCGAGGAAGTGAGCCCGCCAGCTCCCGGCGAGCAATGGGATCTTCTCGCCGCCGACGCTCTCGAGAAGCAGGTCTAGCGCGCCATCGGTGTCACCGATCTCGAAGAGTGTCTGGGCGTGCACCGCGCCGGCGAACGCAGTGATCACCCCGTTGTCGACAGTGCGGGCCAGTTCGAGGCTCTCGACTCCCAGGTCGAGAGCGGTGTCCACGTCACCGGCCATAACAGCCACCAGTTCCCTGTTGAACAGATCCATGCACAGACCCTGGGCGTCGTTGACGAGACGAGCGGCCTCGATGGCATCGTCGAGCACCTTGGCCGATCTGCTCATTTCTCCAGACATCGCATATGACATTCCGAGGATCGGGGTCAGTGTGGGCAACAGATGGGATTGGCCGGTCGTCCTTGCCAGCTCAAGAGCGCGTTCACCGTGGGCGCTCCCGAGCACATGACGATCGAGATACAACTCGGCCATGGTCAGATTGGTGAGGCCGTCCAATCTGGAGACGATTGTTTCGTCGGCAAGCGAATCGACAAGCAGCGCAGTGCGATCGTGTTGCTCGACTGCGAGGGTCTCACGACCCGCGAAAGCAGCTCCCAACGTATAGGCGGCCAGCGCTGCGCCAAGGAGCGCCTCGTCATCCAATCCCGACGCTGCCTCCACGGCGAGACGGCCCCACTCGAGCATCCGTTCCTGATCTGAGAGATAGAAGTTGGCCGTCGTCAAGGCGATGAGGAGCGAAACTGCAGCGGTTGATACCGGGTTCTCGAGCTCCTCGTATGCCCTCTCCAATCGTGACCTCGACTCACCGTGCTGTCCGAGAAGCTGCTCCATCTCCGCAGATTTGACGATCAGCTCCACCTCGGTGTCACCCCCACGTTGTCCGGTCAACAAGAGGCACTCGTCGAGCAGGTCATAGGCCTCCGAAAAGTGTCCCAGGGCTCCGTGGTAGGTAGCAAGCCGGGTGAGCAGAGCAACTCTCTGAGCTGTGTCGGTCGTGGCCGGGAGTATGCGTAGGGCAGCAGAGAGCCATCGGACGGAACTGGTTGGCGCTGTCGTAGCCGCTTCGTCGGCGGCTCGTTCCAACATCGCTACAGCGGCCATATCACCGTGCCGCGCCGACTGCTCGACGTGGGAAGCGAGTGCAGTCGCTGGTGCCCCGCTCCCACTCAACCACCCGACGACACGTCGGTGACAGGAAACCTTCACGCTGGGAGGACAGGAGCCGTAGACGGCGCGGTGAACAATCGGGTGGCGGAACTGAAACCTCCGAGGGACCTCGGTCTCCCTGACCAGATCCCGCGCCAGAAGTATGTCGATGGCTTGCAGAACCTCGTTCTCGGACCGGTCGGAGGCGGCTACTGCCAAGTCGAGGTAAAAGGGGTCCCCGGCGACTGACGCGGCTTCAGCGATTCTGCGAGCCTCCGGGGTGAGTCCGGCCAATTCAACCGCTATGGCGGTGGCGACGGACACCGGAACCTCGGGGCCATGCGGCTCCACCAAGGTTGCGCTTATTCCGGACCGGGCCAGCTGCAGGGCATAGAAAGGGTTGCCGCCCGAAAGCCGGAGCAATTCGTCGACTTCGTTGACATGGAGCCCGGCCACCAGTTCCTTGACACTGTCGACATCGAGAGGCTGGAGATCGAGCGTCATCACACTGGACAGCCCACGAAACGCGCCAATCGCCACTGACTGTGCCGAGCTTCCGCGTGCGGGTCTCGACGCCATGGCAATGAGAACCGCGCCCTGTGGGGGGTGTCGCAGCAGATATGACATCAGTTCAAGGGACGCTCCGTCGGCCCAGTGCATGTCATCGAGAACCATTAGGAGAGGCCGTCGGGCGGCGAGACGCTCGAGGAGGTCACGTACGGCGTGATAGACCCGGAATCGCTCGGTGACAGTCTCGGGGTACTCGACAGCTCCGTCGAGGCGACGCAGGGACGGGAACACTGCCGCCAGTTCCCCGAGGCGATCCCTCTCGAGGCGCTCCAAGGCCTGGGAGTCTAGGGATGCCAGGTACGCGTCCAGGGCGTCTGCAAACAACCCGAATGGCCGCTCGGTCTCGAGCTCCGAACTCCGTCCTCGCATAGAAACGAATCCGTCTTGGTCGGCGATGGCCACGAGCTCGTCGAGCAGCCGGGTCTTGCCGATACCCGCCTCGCCGGTGAGGAGGAGGAAACTCGACCGACCCTCTCCTGCCTCGGCCAACTGAGACCGGAGGAGTTCAACTTCTGGCTGTCGGCCGAGGAGCAGACCATGTGCTCCACCCATCGGCGCACAAAGCTACACCGCGAAGAGGTGTGATGAGCTCCAGAGTAAGGGTCCAGTATCAGGGTTGGTCCCCGATGTCGGAGCGACCACACTCGGCGAAGAATCGGAGATATGGACAGCCGATTGACCGCGTCGACCAGCATCAGGTCCTCTGGGATCGCGGCTCCAGTGTCGAAAGTCTTGTCTCGTCCGGTGTCGCGATCCGGGGTGCTCATGGGTGTACTCATGTTCGTCGCCTCGCTCACTCCGTCACTTCTTCCCAGGCTCTCATTGACCCAGGGGGTCGTCTCTGGAATCTCGTTCATGGTGGGCTATGGATTGGGCGTGGGGTGGCAATGGACATGGAACTTCTTGTCGCTGCCGCAGCCAGCGGGTCGTTGGTGGATCTTGCTGCGCCGGTTTTGGTTCGTGTTCCTCGCCTTGCTCGTAGTGGGCGGAATGTGGGTCTTCGTCGGCTGGCAGAACGACGTGCGAGACGATTTCGGGATGGAGCGCATCACTCCGACGATCTGGCTGACGATCTTGCCGGTAGCGGTGCTGTTTGCAGCCTTCATCCTGATCGTGTCACGTGCGATCCTGCGCCTCCTCCACTTCCTGATTCGGTGGCTGGACAAGGTCTTCCCGGTTCGACTCGCGATTTTGCTCGGTGGGGTTGGGTTGGCATTGATCCTTTGGGGATTGTGGAGTGGGCTGCTCGTCAACACGTTCTTCACTGTGGCCAACGAGATATTCGCACCACGGGACGCGATCACCCGAGAAGGGATCACACAGCCAACCTCCAACCTTCGGTCGGGAGGACCCGGGTCGCTCGTTGCGTGGGAGACCCTCGGCGAGAAGGGTCGAACCTTCGTCGCGACCGGGCCCACGGTCGACGACCTCAATGCCTTCCATGGCCATGGCGCGATCGAGCCGATTCGCACCTATGTCGGGCTCAAGTCGGCTGACAGCACGGCTGGTCGCGCTGCGTTGCTCTTGGATGAGCTGATCAGAACGGGTGCGTTCGATCGCCAGGTCCTGGTCATTGCGACGACCACGGGAACCGGCTTTCTCGATCCGAATGCGATCATGGCTCTCGAGTACCTATACAACGGTGATGTCGCGGTAGCAGGCGCCCAGTACTCCTATCTCCCCAGTTGGATATCGCTGCTCGCCGATCAGGATGAGGTGAAGGAGACGTCACAGGTCGTGTTCGCCACCATCCATCAGTATTGGAGGTTGCTTCCCGAGGACCGGCGACCCGAGATCTATCTCTACGGGCTCTCGCTCGGCTCGAGTGGAGTGGAGTCCATTCTGAGTTCGATCAACATCATCAATGAGCCCATCGACGGCGCACTGATGGTTGGCCCGCCTTTCGTCAATGAGTTGTGGAACGAGCTCGTCAATGACCGTGACCCGGACACGTCACCGGTCACACCGATCTACCAGGGTGGTCGTACCGTCCGCTTCACAAACGAGGAGAGCTTCCTAGACCGTCCGAGCGCCGTATGGGGAGACACAAGGGTGGTATACCTCCAGCATGCTTCCGACCCTGTTGTGTTCTTCTCGCCATCGCTCTTTTGGAGACGGCCAGATTGGCTGCTCGACGGGCAGCGAGGCGTTGAAATCAGTGACGAGTTCCAATACACGTGGCTCATTACCGGCTGGCAGGTGATGATGGATCTCCCGGCAGCGGGTTCCATCCCCGAGGGCTATGGCCATTTGTACACCAAACAGGCCAATGCCGAGGCTTGGATTGCAGTGACACGCCCGGAAGGCTGGTTAGATGAAGAGACTGCTCGGCTCGTGGATTTTCTGGTCGCGCTGGGGCCGATGCACTGACCCAATGCTCATGGCTAGTGGGTTGGGGTGAGACAAGTCCCCCGGCCCCGTGACGAAACTGGACCGTCCTCGCTGGCGGTTGCTACAGATTAAGGGTGCAGGATCAGGGTTGATCCCCGATGTCAGTGCGCTAGATCCGACGAAGGATCGTCTGCATGGATGACCCATTGACCGAACCGACCGGCATGCGGGCCACGGCCCCACCGATGTCGATACTCCCTAGCCCAGGTGTCGGGGCGGATGTGATCAATACCACTGGCTTGACCAAAACGTTCGGTGGGGTCGAAGCCCTGAGAGACCTCGACCTCAAGGTCCCCGAACACTCCATTGTGGGATTTCTCGGACCCAACGGTGCAGGGAAGACAACGGCGATCAAGCTCCTCTTAGGTCTGAGTCGCCCAACTTCTGGGCAAGCCTCGTTGTTCGGGCTCGATGCCGTCCGCGACAGCACCAGGATCCGCGCTGAGGTCGGATATCTCGCCCAGGACCCTCGCTTCTACACGCACCTCACTGCACGTGAGACGCTCGAATTCACCGCCCGATTCTTCTTTCGCGGGCCGAAAGCGGCCATAAGGGATCGCATCGACGAAACCCTCGAGTTGGTGGGACTCGTCGACAAGGCTGACAGGCCCACAAAGGGATTCTCGGGTGGCGAGAGACAACGCCTCGGAATCGCACAAGCGCAGGTCAACCATCCCAGACTGCTGGTGCTCGACGAGCCGGCAGCTGCTCTCGACCCTCTCGGCCGCCGCGACGTCCTCGAGGTGATGGAGCGACTGCGCGACCACACCACGATCTTCTACTCGACCCACATCCTCGATGATGTGCAAAGGGTCAGTGATCGTGTCGTGATCCTTCACGGTGGCCGAAAAGTGGCCGATTCCACAACAGCTCAACTGCTCGACGGCGGTTTCACCTACGAGCTCACGGTTCGAGGGGACTCGGCGACGGCAGGTCTCTCGCTGAAAACCCAACCATGGGTGACCGAGGTAGCTATTTCGGTCGAGAACGATGGAGATCATCTCACGGTGACGGTGACCGATCAGGAAGCAGCGGACGCGCTGCTCCTTCGGTCGATCTTGCAGGACGACGCCATCGAGGTGACCGCCTTCGGTCGCAGGCATCTCAATCTCGAGGACGTGTTCCTCGACCTGGTGGAGGGAGTGCAGGCATGACGACAACTACACACAGCGACGTGGTCGAACTGATCCCTGTCCGGGGGCGAGGCTGGCGGATGGGTTTGGCCAATCTGCTGCGCAAAGAGTTCGGACAGTGGTGGACAACGAAACTGTGGTGGATTCAGACGTTGATATGGCTGCTCCTCCTCAACGGCATCACAACCATCATCATGCTCGACAGCTCTGGGATGGGCGACGAGGCGCTCGTCGACGAGTCGGTGAGATCGTTCTTCCTGATAGGAGCGACCTCGATAGCTATCGGGATCGTGCTCACCCTCCAGGGCTCGATCGTGGGCGAGAAAGAACTCGGCACGGCGGCATGGGTCATGTCGAAGCCAGCATCAAGAGCGTCGTTCGTCGTTGCCAAACTCATCAGCCATTTCACCGGGTTTGCAGTCACAGCGATTGTTATCCCATCCGCCGTGTTTCTCATCACAGCGAAGTTGATCCTGCCCCTGTCGGTGCCCATCGGACCCTTCCTGATCGGAATGGCGGTCATGGGTCTCAGCATCTTGTTTTATGTGACGTTGACTCTGGCCCTCGGGTGCCTGTTCAAGGGACGTGGACCGGTTGCGGGCATCGGTATCACTCTGATCCTCATGGGTCAGTTCTTCAAAGGAATGCTTCCGGAATCGGTCGTCCTGGCTACACCGTGGTTGCTTGGCGATGTGGCCGGCTCGTTCGCCATGCAGCAACCACCCGAATTCAACCGGATGATGCCGTTGATCATCGTGGTGGTCGAGGTAGCGATCCTCGGGTTCGTTGCGATCAGGAAATTCAACCGTGAGGAATTCTGAGACGTCTCGGGCCGGGGGCTCTCGCTCTCAATCCTGGCCGGGCCTGGCGCTACACCGCTTTTGGCAGCTGGTCCGGTCAGCGCGCCGAACCAGGGCGGAGGCGTGCCCGATAGATGGGTGAGTTGGTTCGCAACCTCGCGATCGTCCTGGCTTTTGCCTGGCTGGCGCGGTCGTTGCTTGGTGTCCGCGAGCTGACCTGGCGTCGGACGATCGTCGCCACCCTGATAGGACTGCTGCTCGGAGCAATCGGCGCTGCGGCGCTCTTGGTGCGCGACTTGGATCATTTCGACGCATTCGAGACGATCAAGACCCAGTTCTACCTCCTGACACTGGGGATGGCGGTTCCGGCGACGATGGCCGTGATGGTCCTGTTCGAGCTGTTGTTCACGAGTCGCAGTTCCACCAGGAGATTCCGACCCTTCCGAACCGTGAAGAGGTGGGTGCGCATGTGGATGCGTGGATTCCAGGTGACGCGAATCGCAGCGCACCATGGTGTGGCACCCCTCATTGGGCTGAGATGGGGTGAGACCTCGACCCGATCACCTCTCGAGATAGCGAGACGCACACGGCTTTCACTCGAAGAGGCTGGAGGGATGTTCGTCAAGCTGGGGCAGCTTCTCGTGACAAGACCCGACCTGCTTCCACGTGAGGCGCTCGCGGAGCTGAGTCTTCTCCATGCGGACGTTCCCCCGGTACCCGAAGCCCAGGTCAGAGAGCTCATCCTCGAGGAAGTGGGACGGCCGGTGGAGGAGGTCTTCTCCGAAATCGCATGGCAGCCACTTGGTTCGGCCTCCATCGGTCAGGCGCATGCTGCGCGACTTCTCGATGGACGTGAAGTGGTCATCAAGATACGCCGACCCAACCTCGAGCAACAGGTCGATACCGACCTTGCAATCGTCAGATGGTTAGCCGGTACCGCTGAGCACCGCACTACGTGGGGTGCCGCTTACAACGTGACGCAACTGGTGGATGAGTTCTCCGACGTTCTGCGAAGTGAATTGAGATTCGGGGTCGAGGCAAAGCATGCCCTTGAAATGGGTGCGGCCTCCGCAGATGACTCACTGATCCGTATCCCCGCGATCATCGAGTCGTTGAGTACCGATCGAATGCTGGTGATGGAGCGCATATTTGGCACTCCGTTGTCGAAATCTGGTGGAGGCGGTGGTGAACCGGGGCACATGCGGTCTCTCGCCGATGCCCTGTGCCGGGCGCAGGTGAACGCGATGTTGCACGGCATGAGATTCCATGGCGATCCGCATCCGGGGAACGTGCTCCTTCTCGACGATGGCTCACTGGGTTTGGTCGACTTCGGTATCACCGGACGGCTCGACACCTACGAGAGAACAGCCGTGTTCGAGGTGCTGCTCGCCATGCGTCTGGAACAGCCGGCACTGTTGTATGACGCACTCATGACCGTCGGAGCGATTCAAGCCGAGCACGACCCCAACCAGATCGAACGGGAGCTGGCACAATTCCTGACCTCACTCACCGGTCCCGGGTTTCCGGGTCCTGAAGCCCTCACCGACCTGCTGAGGCTCACGGCGACGTTGGGCATGCGTCTCCCCCCATCAACCACGACCATGTTTCGCGCTTTGGCCACATTGGCGGGCACGCTGGAGACTCTCTCGCCCCGGTATCCGCTGTTCGAGGTCGTGGCCGAGATCGGAGGAGAGGAGATGAGACAGCGACTACAGCCGGCATCGGCTAGCGAGTTTGTGATGCAGGAATGGACCGAACTAGCTCCACTTCTGCGGAGGGTTCCCCGACATGTCGACCGGATCGCGCGCCTCGCC
>JBAVIK010000161.1:0-12738 GCA_049686815.1 Acidimicrobiia bacterium
TTTCGGACAAGAGCAGCGACGAAAGCGCCAGACGACGTGCCGACAACCACCTCGGCATCGTTGGGGTCCCAACCAGTCGCCAACTCGAGAGTCATCAAGGCGGCCATCTCATAGGCGGCGCCAGTTATCCCACCACCACCTAGAACTAGTCCTACCCTGCTCACAGGGAACTCAGGTTAGATCTGTGAGGCTGAGTATCCAGAGGTTGGGGCTCGGTCAGCCGAAGGTGCGGCCACAGCCGCTGCATCGAGAGTCACGCTCATCGGTCGGCGCGTAACACCACGGGCACGGGAGATCGTCGCCCCGCTCGTCTCGTGAAGCCATCACGAAACTCGGATTTACACGGAACTTCTGACCGCCCCGGAATCCTTTAGCGAGAGCGAACAGCCCCGTGGTCGCCGTAGCTACAACAAAAGCTTCTAGCACTGTTCGTCCTCCTTACATCAAGCAAGGAGCAGGCTAAGTTGGCTGATCTGGGATCCCGTGGATTTCCGGCCGGCTCGTCAGGTCCCGAGAACAGCCTCGGTCAAATCGTCGACCAAATAGCTGAGGTCGCCGAGACGTCCCTCACGTACTTCAGCGGCGTCGAGCATCATCATCGCCGAGTGATAGGCCACCCACGAGCGATAACGACTTTCGGGTAGTTCGGCCGCATAACCCTTCCGGAAGGCGGCAGCCGCATCCTCACCATTGATCGATGCAAACTGCCATACGGCGAGTGTCAGGTCCCATTCTGGGGGCCCGAGGGTTGCCCATTCCCAATCGACGAGGGTCACCGCACCTTTCTCGTCGGCAACGAACTTCGAGGGGGTGGGTCGGGTGTGTGAAGGCACCGGATCGGTCGCCAGAGGCGGTTCGATTTCGAGGGCTCGGTCCAATACGGCCTGGTCGAGCTGAAAGCGACGTCTGAAACGCCCCAAACGTTCGATCGTCGATCTGTAGTGACTCTGGACATACTCGGCGTCGATGCCGACGTTGAGATTGGTGATGTCAGCATTCGCGGTATGGACGCTTCGCAGGACTTTGCCCGCCGCCTCGATCACATCGAGATTCTTGGGAAGGTGGGCGAGATTCCATGCGCCACCGTCAGTCATCTTGAGCCACGCCATCTCACCCTGAATACCGTTGTTTTGAATCTTGGGAACACCGTCGAGTGAGACCAGTGCCTCCAATGCGTGACGCTCACGCTTTTCCCTCGAGACAACGGGATAGACCTTGACGATCGAGGTCTGGGTCTCGGTCTCATGGACTCGAAAGATCTTGTTCGCACCAGAATTCAATTCACGGATGCGCGCATTGGGATAGAGACCTTCGACCAGTCCTCGTGCGTCCATTCCCTCGCTACCTCTTGTTCCTAAAGCCGCCTACTACGGCTGGCAATCGAATTACTCTGCCGCCCCCAGGCTAGCGAGAAAGCAGCGTGTCAGTAGATCTCAAATATCCAGATGGCAAAGTCGTTTCCCACCACGACGGTGTGACCGGGATCGAAGTCGCCCGTTCGATCGGGCCTGGTCTGGCCAGGGCAGCCGTTGCTGTCAGCCTTGATGGGGTTCTACTCGACCTGTCACGACCCATCACTGAGAGTGGTGATTTTGCCGTGGTCACCGCCGACTCGCACGACGGTTTGCACATCCTGCGTCACTCCTCGGCACATGTGCTCGCCCAGGCGGTACTCGACCTCTATCCCGGCTCGACCTTCGCCATCGGTCCCGCGATCGAAGACGGCTTCTATTAAGACTTCGAGGTCGGTCAACCGTTCACACCCGAGGATCTGGAACGCATTGAAGCCAGGATGCAGGAGATCATCGGAGAAGATCAGCCGTTCGAACGTGTCGTGTTTACCAGGCCCGAAGCACTCGGGCAGTTTTCCGACCACAAGTTCAAAATCGAGATCATCGAAAAGGTTGATGTGACCGAGGTCGGCGATGGCGAACAGATCACCGCATATCGCAATCTCGATTTCATCGATCTCTGTCGAGGGCCCCACTTGCCTACGACGGGGGCTATCCCGGCAGTGAAGTTGCTGCGCACGTCGGGTGCCTACTGGCGAGGCGATCAGGATCGTGAGCAGCTTCAAAGGGTTTACGGGACCGCGTGGGCGTCGAAAAAGGACCTCGATGAGCATCTCACCCGTCTCGAGGAGGCAGAGAAGAGGGATCACCGGCGGCTCGGGCCCGAACTCGACCTCTACAGTTTTCCGACCGAGTTGGGCTCGGGTCTTGCGGTGTGGCACCCGAAAGGTGGTCAGTTGCGTAAGACCATCGAGGACCACAGCAGGGCTTTACACGAGCGGTTTGGCTTCGATTTCGTTTTCACCCCTCATCTGGCGAAGTCCGACCTCTGGCACACGTCGGGGCATCTCGACTTCTACGCAGAGAGTATGTACCCGGGCATGGAGCTGGACAACGATCAGGAATATCGGGTGAAGCCGATGAACTGTCCGTTTCACGTGCTCATCTACAAGAGCAGCGGGAGGTCATACCGCGATCTCCCGTTGAGACTGGGTGAGTTAGGCGGGGTCTACCGATATGAGATGTCCGGGGTCGTCCATGGTTTGCTCCGCGCCCGCGGCTTCACCCAAGACGACTCGCACGTCTTCTGTACCGAGGACCAACTCAAGGACGAGCTGAAGATGCACCTCCAGTTTGTCCTTGCCTGGCTGGGTGACTTCGGGTTCACCGAATTCGAGGCAGATCTCAGTACCAAGCCTGTCGAGAAGTTCGTGGGCGAGGAATCACGATGGGAGATCGCACAGCAATACCTCGAAGAGGTGCTGAAGGAAGGCGATATCGCCTACAGAATCGCTGAAGGTGAAGGCGCCTTCTACGGGCCAAAGATCGACATGCACGTCAAAGACGCCATCGGACGGCGATGGCAGCTGTCCACGATTCAGCTCGACTTCAATCTCCCTGAACGCTTCGAATTGGATTACGCAGCTTCAGGAAATGTGGCGGAACGGCCATACATGATCCACTGTGCGAAAGCGGGCTCCATCGAAAGGTTCACAGGGGTGCTCGTCGAGCACTATGCCGGTGCATTCCCGATGTGGCTGGCACCGGTCCAGGTCACGGTCATCCCGGTCGCCGACCGGCACGAGGAATACGCCAGATCGGTGCGAGACCGGCTCGATGACGCCAACATGCGGGCCGAGGTCGACCTATCCCCAGAGACGGTGGGTGACAAGATACGCCGCGCTCTCACTCAGAAACACCCTGCGGTGATCGTGGTCGGCGACGACGACGTTGAGAACTCGACAGTCGGCTTGCGGCTCTACGGTGAAGATCGTGACACCCGGGGAGTGTCGGTCATCGAGGCCACCAATCGATTGGCAGAAATGGCTCAGAGACCCAGACAATGAGCGACGACCGAAGTCGGATCGATCGAGAGGGGATTCACATCGATCGTGATCTCGCTGACGAGGTCGCCATCGAAGAAGAGCTCGATGCGAATGTGCTCGGCGAGTTCCGATTCCCTTCCCCGATGCGACGCCGTCTTGCAGGGTGGGTCTATGCGGTCGCTGCCGCCGTCTCGCTGCTGACAATCCCAAGCGGTTGGATCGTGGCCATCGGATTCGCTGCACTTGCCGTCTGGCAGTTCCTCAGCTCTTGGCCGCTCGACATCGACGAGAACCAGGCGATGACCCTGGCAGGCGGTGCCGTCGAGTTCCCCGTCGGGCACGCGTCCGCGGCCGTGCGGTTTCACGGCTGGCGTTCCCGGCCGCGCTGGGCAGTTGTCCTCTATTCCGCCAGTGAGCCCCCCGACGAGCGGGCCCTTGTGGTGGTCGACGCTGTGGATGGCTCGATAGTCGAGCAGCCGTATGTTGAGACGATTGCCGCGGTTTGACCCCGAGGGGCAAGGCCCCCCAACCGCCTCGCTTTGCGAGGCGCTACTACCTGAGGTTTGCAGTCAGCGGGTGGCGAGTGGGGGGTACTCGCGGAGCGCCTCGCCGGTGTAGAGCTGGCGTGGGCGGAAGATGCGGGTGCCGGGGTCGGCTGCCAGTTCTCTCCATTGAGCCAGCCAGCCGGGGAGCCGGCCCAAGGCGAAGAGCACCGTGAACATGTCTGTGGGGAAGCCCATAGCCCGGTAGATGATGCCGGAGTAGAAGTCCACGTTGGGATAGAGCTTGCGCTCGACGAAGTAGTCGTCTGAGAGTGCCACCTCTTCGAGCTCGCGAGCCAGCTCGAGCATCGGATCGTCAACACCAAGCGAGTCCAGCACATCGGCGGCCGCCTTCTTGATGATGCGCGCCCTCGGGTCGAAATTCTTGTACACCCGGTGCCCAAAACCCATCAGGCGGAACGGGTCGTCTTTGTCTTTTGCCCTTTTGACGACGGTGTCGACATTCTCACCACTGGCGACGATTCGAGCGAGCATCTCCAGCACCGCCTGGTTGGCACCACCGTGCAACGGTCCGGAAAGGGCGTGGATCCCGGCAGCCACCGAACTGAAGATGTTGGCGTGCCCGGAGCCAACCAAACGGACTGCCGAAGCCGAACAGTTCTGGCCGTGGTCGGCATGGAGGATCAGGAGCATGTTCAACGCTCGCGATATCACCGGGTCGGCGAGGTAGTCCTCTGCGGGGACGGAGAACATCATCTTGAGGAAACTCATCGAGTAGTCGAGGTCGTTGTCCGGATACACGTACGGCTGGTGAACGCTGTATTTGTACGACCAGGCGATCATTGTCGGTGTCTTGGCAATGAGCCGCCTCGCACTGATATCGACCGCCTCGAGGTCGAGCGGATCGAGCGCATCGGGGTAATAGGTGGCGAGTGCGGAGGTGGCCGAAGCCAAGATCTGCATCGGGTGTGCGTTGTGTGGGAACGCCTCGAAGAGATGCTTCACGTCTTCCCGGAGCAGTGTGTGTCTCGTTATCGAGTCTTGATAGGCCTCGAGCTCGGCCTTGTCGGGCAGCTCGCCATATTGGAGGAGATAGGCAACTTCGAGGAATGATGCATGTTCGGCCAGTTGTTCTATCGAATATCCCCGATATCGAAGAATCCCTAGCTCACCATCTATGAAGCTGACATGCGATTGACCTTCGGCGGTGTTGCCAAAACCCTTGTCCAGCGTTACCAGGCCGAGCCTCGACCTCAGGTTGCTGATATCGATTGCTGCGTCGCCTTGGGTCCCACCCAGAACGGGCAGGTCCAGTTCCTCTTCCCCGTATCTGAGCACCGCGTCTGGCATCTAATTCCTTTCAGTGCAGCTACTCGTCGGATGATCGAGTGGCTGCGATTATCTGTTGCGCCTCGCCATGGGGCACCTCGGCGTAATGGTCGAACTCCACTTCAAACGTACCTCGGCCCGACGTCAATGATCGCAGCTCCGCCGCGTATTGCTGCATCTCCGCCATAGGAACCTCGGCGTTGACGACACGGAGATTCCCTTCGCCCTCCATACCGAGGACGCGTCCCCGTTTGGAGTTCACATCACCCATGACGTCGCCAAGGTGATCCTCCGGAACGGTGACCTTCACTTTCATGACGGGCTCGAGGAGCACCGGGCGCAGCTTGTCCGACGCCGACCGAAATGCCTGGATGCCGGCCATTCGGAAGGACATCTCATCGGAGTCGACCGCGTGATACTTGCCGTCGTAGACCTCAGCAGAGATGTCGACCACAGGAAACCCGGCGAGGATCCCTCGCTCCAGGGCCTCTTTGATCCCTTTGTCCACTGCCGGGATGAACCCTCTGGGGATAGAGCCACCCTTGATCGAGTTGACGAACTCGTATCCGCTGCCTCTCGGCAGCGGCGCGAACTTGACCATCGCCACTCCGAACTGGCCCCGGCCACCGCTCTGCTTCTTGTGTTTGCCCTCAGCGGAAGCCGACGCCGTGATCGATTCCCGGTAGGGGATCGTTGGCAGAGCCGAGTCGATCTCGACGCCAAACATTCGCAGAATTCGGGCAATGGTCACATCGAGATGGGTATCTCCGAGACCGGCGAGAATGGTCTCACCCGTTTCGGCGCGTCTCTCGACCTTGACCGTGGGGTCCGACTCTTCGATTCGGTGTAACGCCGTGGACAGCTTCTCGTCGTCATGGTGCGAATGTGGCGTGATTGCGATCTCGGCGACCGGTCGGGGATACACCACGGGTTTGATCGTCGCATCGAGACCCGGTGAGCGAATCGTGTCCCCAGGATGAAGGTCCTCCACCTTGGCGACCGCCCCGATTCCACCCACAGGGAGGTCGGAGACGTCGTGATGGTCTTTGCCCTGAAGCTTGAACAAGTTGTGAAGACGCACCTTCCCACCACGTGCCAATTCCAACTCTTGGTCGGCTTTGGCAGTGCCAGAAAAGATCCGAAACAGCGAGATACGACCAACAAAAGGGTCAGATATCGTTTTGAAGACATACGCAAGGAGTGGGCCGTCGGCAGAGGGGGCCCCGGGATTTCCCGAGGCAAGCGGTGGCATTGCTCTCTCCAGAGGATTTGGCCCGTAGTCGACGATGAATTCGAGAAGTGTGTCGACTCCGACGAGCTTCTCTGCCGAGGTGACCAGCACTGGTTGGATCTCACCGGCGACGATGCCGTTGTGGATGGTGGCGACGATCTGTTCCCTGGTCGGCTCTTTGCCCTCGAAATAGGCCTCCATCATGTTGTCATCGGTCTCGACCACTGTCTCGATCAACCCGGTGTGAGCCGCATGGACTCTCTCCTCGACATCTGAAGGAAGATCGACTGGCGTTCCCGTCTTGTTCGTGCCGGAATACTCATAAGCCCGTTCCGAAGCCACACGAACGAGCCCTCGAAGGTCGTGTTCGCCTCCGATTGGGACCTGAATCGGGGCGATGGTCTTTCCGAAGGCTTCGCGAAGCTGCTCGAGGGTGCGCTCGAATGATGCCCGTTCCCTGTCGAGTTTGGTCACGACCAGGGCGCGAGGGATTCCTTCCTCACCTGCCACCCTCCACAACTGTTCGGTCTGGACCTCGACACCATCCACTGCCGAGACACAGAACAGGGCCAGGTCGACCGCCCTCAGTGCCGATCTGGCGTCGCCGACGAAGTCACTCGAGCCAGGCGTGTCCAGGATGTTGATCCGTGTTCCGTTCCAATCGACGGTCCCTACCGCCATCGACAGCGAGATCGCCCGATCTATTTCCTCGGGCTCGTGATCGAAGACGGTTGTGCCCTGGTCCACGGTGCCTCTCCGGCTCGTGGCGCCACCAACGAACAACATCGACTCGGCAAGGGTGGTCTTTCCGCTACCTCCATGGCCTACCAGGGCGACGTTGCGAACTTTCTCAGGAATCAATTGACCTCCTCGTGGAAAGAACGACGATCCTAACCCCCTGGATGACGTGGGTTCCCTGGTGGCTGCTACTTTGCCGCCGTGATCGACACTCGGGTTCGGCCGAAGGTGACCCGGTTCCTCGAGCCAATCGGCAAAGGGCTGGCATCGGTCGGCATTTCTCCGGCGGCAATGACCCTCGCGGGTCTCATCATCGTTGTCTCGGGCGCGATCGTCATCGCGACTGGTCGTCTGGCGCTCGGAGCATGGATCGTTGTCGCCGGATCGCTTCTCGACGGGCTAGACGGGGCAGTCGCACGGGCCTCCAACACGGTTAGTGCCCGTGGGGCGTTTCTCGACGCGGCTTCCGATCGAGTCGGCGAGATAGCTGCCTTCGCAGGTCTCGGGTTTGCGTTGGCCGGGGATGCCCCGGTGTTGCTGTTGATCGTGCTCGCCGTCGGTGGAGCGATGCTGGTTCCGTATATGCGGGCACGTGCCGAGGCCGAGGGCCTGGAGGGCAAGGGCGGCCTCATGGGACGCGCCGAACGGATCTTTCTGTTCTCGATCGGACTGATCTTCGATGTGGTCGGGCCGATGCTCTGGGTCTTTGTGGTTCTGGTCTGGCTGACTGCGGTGATCCGCTTCGTCCGGACTTATCGTTCCATCAAGTGAAAGACTTTCTCTCTTACATCGGTCTCAGGGCCGGAGTTGGTCTCGTCGGTCTTCTCCCCGGATCGGTCGCCCGATCGCTTGGAGGCACCTTCGGTCGTATCTGGTACAGGTTCGACAGGGGACGCCGGACAATGGCGGAACGCCACATGAGAAGGGTGAGCGACAGCGGAGTCCCCGCCAGCGAAGCAGCAAAAGAGGTGATGTCCTCATACGGGCGGTACTTCGCTGAGGCCCTCTGGGCGAGACGACGTCGCGTGCCGACGATGCTCGCCACAACCGAGGTCGACGGCTTGGAACTGATTCTGCAGGCTCGCGACGCCGGTAAAGGGATGATCTTTGCCCTGCCTCACATGGGCAATTGGGAGGCAGCGGCGCCGGTGGCTGTCCGCGAGGGCATTCCGGTGGTGGCCGTGGCTGAAGTACTGCCCAACGAGCGAATCACCAACTGGTTTACCGCGATGAGGGCGGAATTCGGGATTGAGATCGTTCTCGCAACGGGAAGAGTCGAGGTGATGCGTGCTCTCGAAAATGCTGTGAGCGAGAACAAGGCCGTAGCTCTCCTCTCGGATCGTGATCTTCGGGGGCGGGGAGTCGAGGTGGAATTCTTCGGTGAGGTGACCACCCTCCCGCCCGGTCCGGCGGCGCTGGCGTTGAGAACCGGGGCAGCTCTCTTGCCGGTGGCCACCTATTTCGAAGATGACGGCCATCGTGTTGTCATAACGCCGCCACTTGCGATGCCACCGGAGGGAACCCGGGCCGAGAAGGTGGACGCCGTCACAACAGCACTGGCCGCCAAGCTCGAGGATCTGATCCGGCGAGCACCCGAGCAATGGCATCTCGTTGTGCCCAACTGGCCGTCGGACAAGGATTGAGACGATGAGAGTTGGCCTTGTCTGCCCTTATGATCTTTCCAGACCAGGTGGTGTCCAGAATCAGGTTCTGGGACTCGCCGGCGAGCTGCGCTCGGTCGGTGACGATGTCCTGGTCATCGGGCCCGGGCTGCCCGAAGGGGAAAACGGTGTCGATCTCGGCCCGACTGTGGTGATCCCCGGAAATGGCTCGAAGGTTCCAATCTCCTTAGACCCGAGGGTCCTTTCGGCCTTGCGATCGGCCGCAAGGAAGGTTGACCTGTTTCATGTGCACGAGCCCCTGATGCCCGTGATTTCGCTCGCCGCTCTAAGAGCCGGCACCCCGGTCGTGGCGACTTTTCATGCTGCTCCCGGCGAGTTCGGTACCCGTTTCTACAATCTGATTGGCTCGGGTGTCCGCAATCTGCTGGGGGGCAACGTTCGAGCGGTCACCGCAGTCTCGGAGACTGCGAGAGCACCCCTGCCATCGGCCATGGATGTGGAGATAGTCCCGAACGGCCTGACAGTGGGCTCGCTGCGATCGAAGGTGACTCGCGATCAACTCCAAGTCTCCTTCCTCGGGCGCGATGAGCGACGCAAGGGTCTGGACGTGTTGCTCGCTGCCTGGCCCGGCATACTCTCCGAATCCCCGGGCGCCCGCCTCGTGGTCATGGGCTCGGACAGGGGCACACCCGGAATCGATTGGCGTGGGCTGGTCAATGATGATGAGAAGACACGGGTGCTGAACTCATCGTCGGTGTTCGTTGCCCCCAACCTCGGCGGCGAGTCATTTGGGATCGTCGTCGTGGAGGCTATGGCGGCGGGGACCGTCGTAGTGGCTTCAGACATTCCGGCCTTTCGCGACGTTGGTGGGGACGCTGTCGTCTATTTCGTGCCGGGTGACCCCACGGATCTCGCCGAGACGGTGGTACGACTGCTCGCCGACCAGCGACAACGTGACGAGTTGGCGTCTGCCGCGATCGAGCAAGCGGCACAGTTCGACTGGGGATTGGTCGCCGGCTCCTACCGGGCGGTTTACGAACGCAGCCTCTCTTAGGAGTGCCGACCGCCAGGCAGTACAATTGAGAGTTCCCAAAGGAGACAAAAGTGGTCGAAACCGGAACCGATCGCGTCAAGCGTGGATTGGCTGAGATGCTCAAAGGCGGCGTCATCATGGACGTCGTCAATGCCGAACAGGCGTCAATAGCCGAAGAAGCCGGGGCCGTAGCAGTCATGGCGTTGGAAAGAGTCCCCGCCGACATCCGCAAACAAGGTGGTGTCGCCCGGATGTCGGATCCCACGATGATCGAGAGCATTCAGAGCGTGGTCAGCATCCCGGTCATGGCCAAGTGCCGTATCGGTCACTTTGCCGAGGCGGCGGTTCTTCAGTCGCTCGGTATCGACTACATCGATGAGTCCGAGGTGTTGACCCCTGCCGACGAAGAGAATCATGTCGACAAGTGGGCTTTCACAACTCCCTTCGTTTGTGGTGCTCGGAACCTCGGCGAGGCCCTCCGTCGGATCGGCGAGGGTGCGGCGATGATCCGGACCAAAGGCGAGGCAGGCACCGGCAACGTCGTCGAGGCAGTCCGTCATATGCGCACGGTCACTTCCGAGATGCGGGCTGTGGCTTCGATGGGCAAGGACCAATTGATGGCGGCTGCACGCGACCTGAAAGCTCCCTATGAGTTGGTCACCGAGATTGCCGAGACCGGAAAACTCCCTGTGGTGAATTTTGCTGCTGGCGGGATTGCCACCCCGGCCGATGCAGCCTTGATGATGGGTCTTGGCGTCGACGGTGTCTTCGTTGGATCCGGGATATTCAAGAGCTCCGATCCGGAGGGTTACGCGCGGGCCATTGTCGAGGCAACCACCTTCTGGAACGAGCCCGAGGTCGTGGCCAAGGTATCGCGCGGTCTCGGTGAGGCCATGCCCGGGCTGGAGATCGAGACACTGGCCGAGTCAGAGCAGCTGGCACGCAGAGGATGGTGACCAGCGTCGGCGTCCTGGCGCTTCAGGGCGACGTCCGCGAACACCTTTCGATTCTCGACTCACTTGGGGTCCAATCTTTCCCCACGAAGAAGCCCGAGCAGCTCGCCGAGTTGGATGCTCTCGTCATTCCTGGGGGGGAGTCGACCACCATCGGGAAGATGGCCGTTCGATTCGGTCTTCTCGAGCCGCTGCGCAATGCGATCCAGGAAGGAAAACCGGTTTATGGGACCTGCGCCGGGATGATCTTCTTGGCGTCGGCTATCACAGACGGCGATCAACCGTTGATCGGCTCCCTCGACGTGGTCGTCAAGAGAAACGCCTTTGGACGTCAAAACGAGTCATTCGAATCCGAACTCGATATTGATGGATTGAGCGATCCTTTCCATGCCGTTTTCATACGTGCTCCGTGGATCGAAAAGGTCGGCTCGGAGGTAGCAGTGCTTGCCTCGATTCGCGATCATCCGGTGATGGTTCGTCAGGACACGATCCTCGCCACCTCATTCCACCCGGAGTTGACCGGTGACGGGCGGATCCATCGCATGCTCCTGGATATGATCTGAGGTTTTGATATGGCCGGGCATTCGAAGTGGGCGAACATCAAACATCGCAAGGGTCGTCAGGATGCGGCTCGCGGAAAACTCTTCGGCAAGCTTGCCAAAGCCATCGAAGTCGCTGCCCGTGAAGGCGGAGGCAATCCCGAGTTCAACCCGACCCTGGCCACGGCCGTCGAGAAGGCCAAAGCGGCGTCGATGCCAAACGACAACATCGATCGGGCGATCAAACGTGGCACTGGGGAGGTCGAAGGTGCCGTCTATGAGGAGATGTACTACGAGGGCTATGGGCCCGGAGGTGTCGCCTTGTACGTGCAGGTCCTCACCGACAACCGCAACCGTGCCGCCTCCGATGTTCGGTCCACCTTCACTCGCCACAACGGGAACCTGGGTGAACCTGGCTCGGTGGGATATCTCTTCAGCCAGAAGGGAATGATTCTCGCCAAAGGCGACGAGGACGAACTGATGCTGCTGGCGCTCGAGGCCGGTGCCGAGGATGTCCGTGACGGTGGAGACGACACATACGAGATCGTCACTGAGGCCACCGATCTCAGAAGAGTCCGGGACGCTTTGCGAAATGGGGGAGTGGTGGTCGAGTCGGCTGATGTCACTCAATTGCCTTCCACCACCGTTCCGGTGGAAGAGAGCCATGCCAAGCAGGTTCTGCGGCTGATCGATGCGCTGGACGATCTCGACGACGTCCAGGAGGTGTTCTCCAACTATGACATCGACGACTCGGTGATGGAGAAGGTGCTGGCCGAGACGTGAGCGAAGAAGTCGACGATCTTGTTCTTCGTCTCGCCCAGGTTCAGGATGCTCTTGCAACCCTCCCTGACGGACCATCGCCGGAGAGATTCGAACTGCTGACAGAACAAGACACTCTTCGAGCCCGCGCCCGCGTGTTTCAGGGCCACCGAGACCGGGACAGGTCTTTGCCTGAGCTGGAGGATGAGCTGGCGTCACTCAAATCGCAGAGAAAGCATCTCATCTCGGACCGGACCGGGTACGCAACGAGCAAGGGCGGCAACAACGCCGGTCCCGCCTCTGGAGCGTGGGTCGCTTTGGGGAAGTCCAGTCTCAGCTCGTCGGGTCTGGATCGGATCAACATCAGGATCAATCAGATCGAGGACGAGTTGAAATCCCGTTCATGAGCGTCAGTCGGGCCGAGGTCGAGGCATTCTTCGCAAAGGAGCTTCCCTTCTTCAAGGAGTTCGGGTTTCAGGTCGAGTCGGTCTCTGACCGCGGTGGCGTCGCCCGCTTCGTCTACGACGCGAGATGGACCCGACCGTACAAGATCATCAACGGTGGGACACTGATGGCATTGGCCGATGTCACCGTCTATCTGGCCATATTCGGACGTCTCGGGATCATCCCGCTGGCGGTGACCAATGAATTGAAGATGAACTTCTTGCGACCGGCCATCGGGGGTGACGTGTTG